>JAHIVC010000099.1:0-300000 GCA_018816945.1 Bacteroidota bacterium
CCGCATCTTAGCTGTAATATGCTGACTCCTGAACAAGCACATTTAACATCAGGAAAACTAAAAAGAAGATGGAAAAACTATTATAAAAAATCAGTAACTTTAAATGTTTAATCTGTAAACTTTTTTTAGGACGACACACCCTTTTTTTCATTTCACCTCAAAGGAAGTACTTATTGTACCGCCTTTTACTGAATCGTATTTAACAGTAACTTTCCCTGAACCCTTCACTAAATATTGAATGGTTCGGCTTGTTTTTCCCGGATGACCATTTCTGATCATAATCCGTTTCAAATCATGCTGATCAATTTCCTGTGTGATTGGATTCAGATAATCAAATGTTTTTGCATCATTGATCCAACTGGCAGAAATAATATCAACATTACCTTCAAGAGTAAGCAGGTCTGGCCTCACAACATTATTCTGTGCCGCTTTTGCAGTAATAGTAGGAGCCACTTTCGGGTTGCTAAACTCAATCCTAACCTTGTAAACATCACTTCCTATCTTCTCCACTTTATAGTCACCCATATTCATCATTGGCATTTCATCTGCCTGATAAAGCGTAAACGCCATATTCCTATGAGCAAGTTCTTCGTTCATAAACCTTGGAGGAATCCTTCCTCTTGTTTTTTTCCAGCGACCTCCCATCTCAACTTTTCCATAATCAGGATGATCAAATTCTTTCCAGTCAACATACTCATCCCTAAATTCAAGATAATCATCAAAAAACAAATCACCTCCTTGCCCTGAGATTGGGCTGTTAGGATCCAGTGTTTGCTTCTGTAATTCTTCACTTGTATAATATTGTCTTCCACTCCATAGTTCATTTGAGAAGGAGATAATACCCAGTCCGTCACTGGTCCAGTCAATAAAACCACCATGAACAGTATATAATCCGCTCCAAATAACTATATAGCGGTAAAATGGTAACATCCGCTCTCCATTCTTTCCAAGTTCATCATAAAATTTGACATCAGAAGCCGGATACTCTCCCAATGCTTCAGCACCCGGTCCACGCAATATCATTCCACCGGAATTATGATAAGCCTGCACTCCGGCAATATTTGGATGAGCCATTAAGAATTTATTTATCGCATTTGCTTCAGGTAATTGAAATGGGAATTCCATAGCACCGCCCTGTACATAATTAGGCTGCCAATCGACTGCCCAGTTTCTGTTCGGATCATAACCTCCGGGTCCATCTTCATTAACCAAACCATCCCCATCATCATCAATTCCTTCTAATCCAAGAATGATATAATCACCAGTTTCTCCAAAACCTACCGGTTCCATAATTCTATTATCCCTTGTACTGATTCGCATATTCCCTTTTCCGGGAACATACACTCTTATTTGTTCAATTACTCCGTTACCGTTAAGGTCGTTTGGCCCGTCTTCATCATAAAGACCATCATTATCAGCGTCTACCGGAACATGACCGGATCGGGCTCCTCCTCCGTCACCTTCCATAAAGTACTGACGACCATCGGGATTAACCGAAGGAAAAATATAAAATACTCTTTCATCGACAAGCTGTGTTATTTTATCTATCCTTCCATAATTCTCCATCAGATACCAGATCGTATACAAACAAATTTCACTTCCTTGTATTTCATTACCGTGAATATTGGCATCAATATACATTGCCGCTTTACTCAGTTCAGGGCCGGTTTCAGGATTGTTAATTGTCATATACATTATTTCCTGTCCTTTATAGGATTTTCCAACGGATCCCAATTTAAGAAATGTTGGAAAAGCCTTTTCAAGCCTTTTCATGTCATCCCACAATTCATTCACGTCATGCCAGCGGTTAAAATCAAGCTTTACCTTGAATTGGGGATCTGAGGCATATTTCTGACCATAGGACACAGGTGAAACAACTGTCGTTATTATCACAACGACAAATGCACAAGCTAAGGTTTTATATATAGTTTTCACTTTTATTTCCTCCATTTTGAATTTATTATTATTTCAATGTAATATTAACCTTATCAGTTCCTGCCTTCTGTGCAACAACTATAAGTTCAATTTTATCACCTGATTTTCCTTTGATCAGCCATTCGTATTTTTGTCGCATACCTGAACCGGCCAGTGCCTGAAAGAAATTTGTTTTGGCATTTCCCGAAATAATCGTCTCCGGTTTAACGCCCAACTGCACCATGGTGGGGCTTACGGCTCTTGATGTTACCCCCTGGCTCAGGGCAGTCGGAAGAAATCCTTCATTTTCAACTTCAACTTTAATCCTGAAAATTCCACCTCCATGGTTGATCACTTCGGTTTTGGCAATTTTAACTTTTGCATATAAACCTGATAACTTTACCGCGAATTTTGCATGAGCTTCGCCAAGTTCAACAATTTTTGATGCAGGCGGATTATTTATCTCATAAGGTGTGAATCCACCAATTTCAACCTCTCCCAGCACCGGATGAGTATATGTTTGCCAGTCAACAAATCCCTTAATATTGTTTTTATCAAGCCAGTTGAGATAAATTTTGTCGATACCTAAAGTTTGAGAAGCTCCGGGTGCTGGCATTGTAGAGTTACCGCCTGTTCCTCTAACTCCCCGAGCAGATATGGCAGCCTGAGGAGCAACTCCTCTTTCATCGCCAGCTGCCGGTCTTCTTCTTTCTTCGTTAGTCGCTTCTGCTACATCAATACCCCAGCCGGGGGTAGAAAATGAAAGTACACCATACTGAAAATAACCATACTGAAAAAATGCACCCTTTGGATCTCTTAACGCTGGTTGGGTTTTTATGCCCGTTAACTCCTTGTAAATATCACCTGCTTTTTTGAAATACTCCAAATCTGCCAGATTAAAGGTAGTTTCTGCACTTATAACAGGTCTTTGTCTGCCGGTAGGTTGAGCAGTTTGTTGATCCTGATTGCCTCTACCCATTCTGAACATACCAAATCTTCCGGCAACCTCAGTACTAACCATCCCAACTTTGCAAGCACCAGCATTACTTTCATTCGCGATATTAATCTGGTCGATACCTTTATCTGAGCTTAAAGTCCCTCTTGATCCCGGTGGAACAATCAGATTATCACTTTCACCAAAATTCAGCATAATGGCAATATTTCTGTGTTTAATAACCCATTCCATCAATGCCCTTGATTCATTTTCACTTACCATATGCTTACCTGCATCATTCTTGAAATAAGGATAATCATGCATAAAGTTTCGGTTAATATCAGTTCCTCCTTTAGCATCCTCATTAATAAATCCATCATTATCATTATCTATTCCTTCCCAGTAGATCGCGTATCCACCACTTTCACCCTTTGCCGGATCAGCTTTTTTCATGAGCCTTGGTTCATCCTTATCGATCATATACAACCCATTTTTATCTTTCACTCTCATCATGGTAATATAACCGTCTTTATTCAGATCATCAGGGCCATCCTCATCCATCCTTCCATCATTATCACCATCATATTCATTCATGTTCGTTTTTCTGCCTGTTTTAATATTCTCAAACATTCCTTCAGCAGCATCGGGATTCATTCGGGGGATAATGTAATAAACATGCTCATTGATACTCTTTTTCACAGCATCATCAGAAGTGTAATTTTTTAACAGATGATTTATGATTGAAAGAGAGATTTCACTTCCAATAAGATGATCGCCCTCAAAATTTGCACCTATAAACATACCCGGTCTTTCAGCCACGGGAACTGCTTCCGGATTAGCGATTGTAATCACCCAGAGATCTCGTCCCTCAAGCGTTTTACCAATAGATTCAATCTTAGCAATGCCCTTGTTTTCATTCACAAGCCGTTTCAACTCTTTAGTCATCGCATCATAATTATGATAGGTTGAAAAGTCCTGTGACACAGCAGCAGGGGCATGAATCAGCATTCCGATAATAGTTATTATTATCATTACCTGTTTGCTTTTAATAACAGATCGCACAATTTTATTCACTTTGGCCTCCTTTTTATATAGTTTTAATAATTAAAAGTTTATCCTGTATTAAAAATAAAATTTAAAAAATATCAAAGGGATGATTACAAGTTTTCAGGCTAATTTGGTTTATTCCTTTGAGCGTAATTAGTTAGTCATTTCAAATGTAATAATTTAATTTTTAGTTGTTTTTTAAATTCTACATACTCATTTTTTTGACATATCAAGACTTGATTTTAACTGAGATTGTGGATCGATCTGGGATCACCAATAAATTAACTTTAATAAAACCATCAGGAGATCAAGGGCATTCAGAATTTGAACGCTCATTTTATTTGGTGATAGCTGATTTTAACGTGAGGTTATAAATTCACTATCGTTTATCATTATCTTGTATCAAGCATTAAAATACTTCTGCATTAATTCTGCCAACAAAACCCGATTTATCGGTTTTGAAATATAATCATTACAACCGGCATTTAGGGCTTTTTCTCTTTCTCCCGCAACTGCATATGCCGTTTGTGCGATGATGATTACCTCTTTGTTAAACTGCCTTATTCTTCGGGTGGCTTCGTAACCATCCATCGTGGGCATTTTCACATCCATCAATATCAAATCAAGATCAGGAATATTGCGATAAATATCAATGGCTTCAATTCCATTTTTTGCTATTAATACGTCCTTACTATAGTCCTTAATAATTTTTTTTATCAGGATTTCTGATGGTTCATCGTCTTCTACAACCAGAACTTTCAATCCCGAAACTTTTGGATAAAGCTGATTATTTTCATCTTTAGCTAACATCCATTCATTTGAATAACTGATTTCTTTGGTTTTCGTATGGTAAGGAACGGTAAAGTAAAATACCGAACCAACTCCTTCTTCGCTTTCAACCCAGATTTTTCCACCCAGCATTTCAACATAGGCTTTTGAAATGGTTAATCCCAATCCGGAACCTTCATAACCTTTATTTAACAAATCATTGCCTTGCCTGAACCGCTCAAAAATGATTTCTTTTTTTTCGGCAGAAATACCTGTGCCTGTATCCTTCACAAAAAATTCCAGTAGGGACACCGAATTCGGTGTCCCTACCGACCTATATCCAAATTCAATAGATCCGGTTTTCGTAAATTTAATGGCATTTTTAACAAGATTTGTAAGAATGGCATATATTTTTTCCCGGTCGGTTTTAATTATAGACCTTTTAGAGGGCAAGCTGTTTTTAAAAGAAAATTGCACTCCTTTTTTTTCAATCTCGGGTTGAAAAAAAGTGTAAATATCCTCGATCTGTTCGTTTATATTTGTTTCGGTAAAAGATATTTCCATTTGACCTGCTTCCACTTTTGAAATATTAATGATGTCGTTGATAATGTTGAGCATCCGTTCACCACTTTTCTCAATAATATGGATGTATTTTTGTTGTTCTTCTCCTGTTAGTTTTGGTTCTTTTAGTAGTTGCGCAAAACCAAGTATCCCATTCATCGGGGTTCGTATTTCATGACTCATATTCGCTAAAAAGGCTGATTTTAACCGATCACTTTCTTCCGCTTTGTCTTTAGCCTCAATTAATTCTTTCTCTTTATTTATACGTTCGGTAATATCTGAAGCCACCCCTATTAAACCTATGGGTTTGTCAGATTTATCTTTGATTACAGTTGTAGAAAGAGATATAGGAAACTCACTTCCATTCTTTTTTGTATTGATCAATTCACCCTGCCAACTACCTTCCAAAGTAGCTAAAAATATTTTCCTGATTATTTGTGCTGGATTTTTTATTGAACCTACAATCTCCATTGTTTTACCTATCAATTCATCTTCTGTGTAACCATATGTTTTTAAGAAAGATTCGTTGAGAAATAATATTTTGTTTTCAAAATCAGTAATGCTCACACATTCGTTTACACTTTTTAAAGAATGGGCAAGTACCAATATTTCTTCTTCGGCACGTTTGCGTTCGGTGATGTCCTGAACTTGCAGCAGATATCCTTTAATTAAATGCTCTTTTGTTCCAAATATTGGTGTTATAATATAGTCTAGATGAGCTATTCCACTTTTATTTGTTCTATATTGCTTAAGCTCCTTAACTTTTTCAAAATTAAAAATTGCCTGATATGAGATAGATTTTCCTTGGCGAAGTTTTTTTTGTCTTTCAGGGTTTAAACTGGTACCCTCAAAAAGATTAAACTCCTTGATTTCTGAAACATCCGGTATTCCAAACATCTCCATAGAGGCCTTGTTTGCCGCAATTTGCTTTCCGTCTGCCTGGTAAAGTTCGATACCGATTGTTGATTCATTAAAAATAGTTTTAAACTTTTCTTCACTTTCTCGTAGTATATCGTCCGCTAGTTTACGTTCTGTAATGTCACGGGCAGAAGAGTGCATGTAATGAATGCCATTGATGATAATCCTGGTATTATTAAATTCTACATCGACTTTTTGACCATTCTTTTGCTTTATTTTTGATTCCGTCAATATTTCCTCCCCACTTATTATCCTGTTGTGGAACAGCAAAAAGGCTTGCAAATCCTGAGTTTCGTGCAAATCAGGAATTTTCATTTTTAATAATTCTTGTTCCGAATAGCCTGTCAACCGACAAGCAGCGGTATTAATCATAATAAAATTAGCATCAACATCTGAAATGAAAATTGCATCTCGCGAACCATTAATAATGGCTTCACGCCAAGTATCTAATTTCTCTATCATATCTTTGGCAGGCTTTTGTAGTTTTTTTAAGTTCAAAGTATTTCCTCTCTTTCATTATGATAAAATGAAGTATTATAACATAGCAAATCTTTAGTATACAAAATTCCGTTAATAAGTCCTTAAAGATAATCATAAATTGGAAACTTTCGGTTTTTACAAAGGTGTTAGTATCCCATTAAATTTAGAAGTATTGATCATTGAATCAAACCTAACGCTTATTAATTGCTACTTTTTGTTAAATTTGACCCATTAAAAACAACACAATGTTCGATTCAAAAATTACCATTATAGGTGCCGGAGTGGTTGGATTGGCAATTGCCGCCAAACTTTCTGAAAACTATAATTCCGTTTTAGTTATTGAACGAAACAAACTCTTTGGGCAAGAAACCAGTAGCCGGAACAGTGAAGTAATCCATGCCGGAATTTATTATCCCAAAAACAGCTTAAGGGCAAATCTTTGTGTGGAAGGCAAAAAATTGCTTTATCAGTTTTGTGAACAATACGAAATTCCTCATAAAAAATGCGGGAAACTAATCGTCGCAACAACCGAGGGGGAAATCCCTATTTTAAATGAAATCAAACAAAAAGCCAACGAAAATGGCGTTGATGATTTAATCTTTTTGAATCAGGAAGAAATTGCAAATCTGGAGCCCAATATTTTTGCTTTAAAAGCTTTGTTTTCGCCATCAACCGGAATTATCGAATCACATTCATACATGAAACGATTGGAAACGATGGCTTTAAATAATGGGGCTGAAATGGTTTATGGAACAGTTGTTAAGGCAATGAAAAAGCTGGAACAGGGTTATGAAATTTCTTTGCTTGAACCCGATGGAACATCCTATTCGTTCACTTCAGAATATGTAATTAATTCGGCCGGACTCGAATCTGATCTTGTTGCTGAAATGATTGGTATTAAGAGTGAAGAATTAAGAATCCAGTTTTGCAAAGGACAATATTTCAGTATCAATCCACCCAAAAACCGTTTGCTAAACCATTTGGTTTATCCCGTTCCGGATCCAAACTTAATTGCTCTGGGAATACATGTGACAATTGATTTAGGCAGAGGTGCAAAGCTAGGCCCTGATGCCATTTATCTGGATGAAAACCTTTATGATTATAAAGTTGATATCGCACGAAAAGAAGTTTTTTACAATTCGGTAAAACGATTTTTACCTTTTCTTGAATTAGAAGATTTAAGCCCTGAAATGGCCGGACTTCGTCCGAAAATACAAAAGAAAGGAGAGTCCACAAAAGATTTTTATATTCAGGAAGAAAGTGAAAAAGGATATTCCGGATTTATTAATTTGATTGGGATTGAATCGCCGGGATTAACAGCTTCTTTGGCTATTGCAAAAATGATTGAAAGAATGCTTAAATAAATACTATTCTTAATTTATTGATCACGAAATTAAACTTCTTTCAGAAAATAATTTGTAAATTCACTACGCATATTAACCTAACTAAAAAGGAGATTCTAATGATAAAACTATCTAAAAAACTATTTTTATTATTTCTGATTGGCAGCATAAGCATTTCATGTTTTGCCCAAAATCCTATTACCGTTGGGGAAGTTACCGCTAGGTCGGGTGAAAAAATAAGCGGCTATATCATTGTGCCTGCCGGCGCAGACAGCGACATCGTTAAGGTTCCAATCACTTTGATTAACGGGGTAAAAGCCGGACCTACTCTCGCACTTGTTGCAGGAGTGCATGGATACGAATATCCACCGGTATTGGCAATGACTAAACTATCGCAACTATTAGATCCTAACAGTATCTCCGGAAAAGTAATTATCGTGCATGTTGCGAATGTACCCTCTTTTTTAAAGAGAACGGTGTATTATAATCCATATGATTGGAAAAACTTCAATCGGGTATTTCCCGGTAAAGTTGATGGTACAAACTCCGAACGGATTGCTTTTCAAATCACAAAGGAAGTCATTGATCAATGCGATTATTTAATAGACAACCATTGTGGAGACGGGAATGAAGATCTCATGCAGTATTTGTATTACACTGAGATTGGAAATCCGGAGGTAGATAATAGATCAAAGCAACTGGCTATAAATTTCAATCTGAAGGTTATTGTTCATGAAACAAATAGAACCAAAGATGTAATTAATTCTTTGTATGTTAGCAATACTGCCCTATTGAGAGGTAAGCCTGCAATATCAATAGAAGCAGGCAAACTTGGTGGAACTGCAGAAGAAGATATTAATGCAATTATGAAAGGCAGCTATAATATTTTAAAACACCTTAAAATGCTTGCCGGCGAACCTAAGTTGGATTTTGAATCAGTTTGGGTACAAGAATTTAAAATCATCACTTCTGAGCATGAAGCCGGACTTTACTATCCAATTGTTTCAAGGGGCGATCATGTTCAAAAAGGCGAACTTGTAGGTTATTTAACAGATTTTTTCGGAAATACCTTACAGGAAGTAAAGTCTCCATTTGATGGGATCGTTCTTTATATTATTGCTACGCCACCTATGTCATTTGGTGAACCAATGGCAATGATCGGAAGGTTTTAAATTACTTGATTTTGTAAAAGAAATTCCTTAACCTTTTTTTCTTGTCCATCAGTAATAAAATATTTGAGCTTTAGGTAAAAATTAAATTCGCTGCGAAGCAGAGGATTAAACTCCAGGGACAAATAAAATAACTCCATTTCTTCTTTCGAGAACTCGTTGTAATGATACCGATCAATTAGATCCTGATAATTGAATTTCATTTTTTAATAATTTGAACCATACTAATCTGATATCCATCGTCAATGCATTTGGGACAAAATTTGATTTTTACTTTAGAAGTATATCTGCACCTATAGCATTTGCAATCGGTCAGTACTTTTGATTTTGCCAGAATGTACGTCATAACTAACAGTATTAGACATAAATATTGAATAAAGATATGACAACAGATAAGCCTTAATTGTAGGCGAAATGCCTAAATTTAAAATTATTTTAACCTCAGTTCGATCTAAGCATTTCTCATGAAATTGGTTCATTATGTCAGAAATTTAGCCTTTTGAGCTAATAAGACGTTAGATCAGTTAGAAGTTAGAAGTTAGAAAATGGAAGTTAAACTTGCAAAGGTAGGTATTTTTAAGTATCTGATATATAATGTCTAACGTCTAGCGTCTAACCGTCTTTAATTTAAATTGATCTTGTGTCTTGAATCTTGTGAATCTTCTTTTTGTCTAATATCTAAAGTCTAACGTCTTATATCTTAATTTATCAAAACAAATTTTATGCAGGAAACTGAAATGGGTATCCAATATTTTGTTTTATGGCTTTTTCATAAATAAATGCAGCTGCAGCTACATCCTGAAGAGCCGTTCCGGTAGCATCATAAATGATTACTTCCTTATGGGATTCCCTGCCTTTTTTCTTGCCAATAATGATATCTCCAAGTTCTGAATAAATGTCTTCTTTGCTCATCAAGCCTGCATGAATAGCATGGTGAATTTCTCCAACTTCAACACATTGTACTAAAATATCGGCAACAACTTTATGGTCTGCCAAAATTTGAGGATCTAATTCTTGCTTTTCAGGGCTATCAGCTCCAACAGCAGCAATAAATAGTCCCTCATGAATATATTCATTTTTGATAAAAGCTTCTTTGGAAGGAGTACAACAAACACAAATTTGACTTTGCAAAATGGCTTCTCCTAAGTCTGATACCGGTAAAACCTCAATTTTCAGTTTACCCGACATTTTTTCGATATAGTTGGTCATCGCTTCTTCATTCTTGTCATAAGCAAATACTCTTTTGATGCTTCGCACCTGCATAATCGACTCCAATTGAATTTGCCCCTGAATTCCACACCCACAAATAGTAACATTATCAGCATCTTCTAATGCAAGATATTTTGCGGCAACAGCCGTTGCTGCCCCGGTTCTTTTTATAGTAATATCGCCTGATTCAAAAATGGCCAAAGGAAATCCGTTTTCACCATCATGAAGTAAGATTAATCCTTGAATATTTGGAAGACCATATTTTGCTTTATTCTGGAAAAAGCCTCCATTACTTTTTAAACCGAAATAAACTTTAGGAAATTTTAACCCACCGACTTTAATATGAAATTCACCATTTCCCGAATCAAAATGAAGCAGACCCGGACTTAAGACTTCTCCTTCAGCGTACAACCTGAATGCATTTTCTACAACTTCTATATGTTCTGTAAGCGACATCAATGATTGAATGTCGCTTCTGTTGAAAATCAATGAATGTTTGGGCACGATAATTTTATTTTATAAATATTACTTAAAAATAAGCGTCATTCTACACGATTCTTTGCCTTTAAACAATGCCTCAATTTTAGCCTTATTGCTTAATAAGTTGGGCATTAATAACATTCTCTTCAGTAATCATCCGTATGATGTACATTCCTTTTGCTAGATTCGAAATATCCAATTGATAATTATTTGAATTTAATAATTCGATTGAATGGTAAAGCCTTCCATCTAAACCAATCACATTCAGCATTACCATTTTCCGGATTTTTTCAAATTTAATGTTTAATACATTACTTGCAGGATTTGGAAATATTAAGATTCCTTCCTTTAATAAATCTTCAATTCCTAAAGCCCTAATATAATTAGTATTCCATGGTTGAGATGCTGAATTTGGATTGCCAAGCGCATCAAAAGCAACACCCTGAGCAACGCTTGCACTAACAATTCCATCAACAATTGGGCTCAATTTAACAGAAAATGAAGAATTACCAAGTAATGTAAACTGATTTTTTGTAGCGTTTACAACCGTTATTTTCGATATATCAAAACCACTAACCTGTTCACTAAAAACAATTGAAACATCAATTGGTGAAACATTGGTCGGGTTTGCAACATTTGAAGTTACCGTGACCGTTGGACCGATAGTGTCCAAAACAATGCTAAAAGCTGCACTTTCCAAACTTGTTATAACTGGATTGCTCGATTTTATTCTAGCTTTGTAGGCTTCGCCACTAGGGGTATTGGTAGGAATAATTCCCATCAAAACACCACTATTATTTGAAACTAAAGTCCCAATTTGCGTTTCGGTGCTAAATTCGCCATTTTTATTAGATAAGAATGCGGTAAAGGTGTTAGCTGTGAAGCCGCCCGAAATTGTAAATGGGATATTGATTACTTTTCCTAATATTTTTGAAACAACAAAGGGCGACCCGGATATTGAACCTAAGGTGATGGATGAAGTTGTAGTTCTAATTTCAAAGGAACTACTCTCAGATCCAATAATAACAGGATTACTTGATTTTACTCTTACTTTATAAGAGGTACCCGCTGAAGTGCCTGCCGGAATACTAGCCTGGATTGTTCCTGAATTAGCATCAGATGTTAAAGAGCCTATCTCAACTTCATTGGTAAAACTGCCACTGGCATTTGACAGGTAAGTTTTGTATTGGTTTGAGGTGTAAGTTCCCGTGGAAGTAAATGGTACATTTATGCTGGTGCCTGTAGTGGATGAAATATTAAATGGACTTCCACTAATAACCCCTGTTGTTATTGTAGCAGCAGCAGGTTCCTGAACAGTAATTTTAAAATTATCAAAATAACAGTTTATCCCATAATCGGCAGTAAACAGGAAGGCAATATAAAGGGATGTTTTGTTTTCGGCATCAACCGGCAAAGTAAAGGTCTTGGATTCCCATCCGGGATTAGCATTGTTATATCTTATAAATGTTTTACCATAATTCCAAGATATACCATTAGTTGACCATTGAACGGTTAAACTATCCTGATTGCTGTATGTGGCACTCTCGCTCCATTGGAAACTAACCGTAATGTTGGATTTCCCCTCAGATGAATATGCAGGGCTGATCAAACGAATCTGATCTCCTCTTTCACAATCATCTGAATTAAATTTTACCATATGAGTACCCTCATAAGGTGTTTGTGTAGGGTTTGTGCTTGCACCAACATAAGTAAGCTTCGGTGCTACACCACCCAAATCTCTTACTATTTCCTCTGTCCAACAAACAGGGATACTTGATGAATTAAATCCTTCGGTAATAGGATAAGTATAATTACCCGAAACAATGGTGTAATTTATAGACTTATTATTGTTTATACTTACTTCGTCTAAACCGCCGTTTATGTTTGATAATGATGCATTAAATGTATAAGTGCCAACAAGGAGTGAAATTTCGGCAAAGGTTATTGTATCAATTTTCCCTTTTGCCAACGATCCCGTCCATGAATAAGATATCGGAGCTCCGCCATTGATATTATATGATAATATAAAGCTGGTAATATTATTTGTTCCATTATTTTTAACAATAATTGTTGGGCTAATTTTAGTTTCCATGCAATAGGTTTTTTCTTTTGGAAGCACAATTTCCAAGATACTTGCGTCAACTGATAATATTGGAATTTCTTTTAAATCAGATTTCCACAAACCCCTGCCATAAGTAGAAGCAAATAGTATACTACTATCAGGACTTGATGAATTATAATAAATATCGAGTTCTGTAACCATTACATTTGGTAGCCCAGTATTAAATAATGTCCAATTTGCTGTTCCATCTTTAAAATAAACTCCACGATCAGTTCCAACATATAACTGATTTTTAGTAAGTGCATACTTGTTTTGAACAATGCTAAACGCTGGCAAGCTGGGTAATCCTGTTGAAATATTGGTCCAGGTTGTTCCTCCGCTGGTTGATTCATAAACTTGATTTCCGGTATATCCTCCAAGGGTTGCCCAAACGGTATTTGGATCATTGGCATGAACGGCCAAATAAGTTATTCTTGTGGGTAAGTTTCCGGTTACATCAGCCCACGTATTCCCACCATTAGTGGTAACCCATAATCGAGATTGATCAGCAACATACATCACCTTGTTGTTGGAAGGCGCAATGGCCATTGATCTGATATTATTAGATGTGTTGATGGAAGAAATATTAACAAAACTGTCACCCAAATCCGTTGATTTCCAAACATCCTGATATCCAACATAAATTGTATTGTGATCAACCGGGTCAATTAAAAATGGAGTTACCCAATGTCCTTCCAAGGTACCATCTCCAATATTTTTGTAAATATCAGTAGCCGTAGCCCAAAGATTTGTTGTTCGTGCAATTTGTCCATCAATATAGGTAGCATACTGAATATTCTGATTCGTATAATCAATTAAACATTCCATTCCATCGCCTCCTTTTACATCATACCAAGTTCCGTTATGGAAAAGTTTAGATCCATTATCTTGTAGACCTGTAATTACTGTATTGAGTGATGTTGCGGATACACCTAAACGATAAATTTGACTAATGGTCATCCCATTTGTTAGATCAGTCCAACTGGCTCCTCCATTGGTGCTTTTGTATATTCCTCCGTCATTACCTTCAAAAAGGGTATATGGACTTTGAAACTTTAACACGTGTTTATCTGCATGAACCTCTGGTGCCTTGGGGACAGCCTTATTATAATTCGAATGATCTGTCCACATATTATTTATAGTCCAGCTTACCCCACCATCGATGGATTTCCATGTATTAATCCCACCTAAATATAAAGTATTTGCGTCTGTAGGGGAAACAGCTAATGCAAGATCATACCAACCCTGGCCTGTATTATTTCCGCTTCCATCACTATAGTATCCCATAATGCTATGACCACTAACAGCACCATCAAATATTTTATCAAAGGTTTCTCCATTATCAAGTGATCGATAAATGCCCGACAAACCACCGCCGGAATTAGTAACGGCAGCATATACCATCGAAGGCGCATTGGGGCTGACTGCTAATTCTATTCTTCTATCTGTTGATTCAAAAGCCTGTCTTACTGTCCAAGTAACTCCCCCATCAAGACTTCTAGTTATTTTTGGTCGACTCCCTTTTGATGCAATATACAAAGTATCAGGATTTGTTGGATGAAATTCCATGTCGATTACATAACTGGAATCTCTATATATGTATGTTCCCCATGTAGTTGCACCATCTGTGGTTTTATAAACCGCATTACTAATCCCTCCATACAATACTGAATTATTTTTTGGATGTATGCGCAAAAATCCTGATAAATAGCCGGCCGATAGATTAAAAGAACCAGCTGAAGACCATGTGCTGCCTCCATTTGTAGATTTTAGAAATCCAATGGTATTGTTATCCCCACTATTTCCTCCACCTAATGTATGGGCAGATCCACCATCCCTATCACCTGTTGCTATATATAAAGTATTTGAAGTTGCATAATCTGATGGAATTGCAATATCACTAACCCCTAAAACATTGTTATTATCGGTTAAAGCTGTCCAACTATTACCATCATCGGTTGTTTTCCACAGCCCTCCGCTGGGTGCTCCAACCCAATAAGTATTTGTATCTGTCGGATGAAATGAAATACAATTAATTCGACCAATTCCTGCATAGCCACCATCAGAGTTGACCGGACCCATGCTTGTCCAACTTCCATTTGAGCTTTTTAGTTGTGAAAAATTAGATGAAGATTTATATTTCTCCCATTCCTTTTCAGTTGTAGTTTCGGGAAATTCTCCGGTTTCAAGATCTACTCTTGATTCCCAATACCACTCCCATCGCTTAAACAACTTCCAGCCCGGGGCCTTAATTTCTTCTCCATTCCTGATATATTTTCCGTTCTTTACATTAAATGGTTTCCAGTATTCATTAAATGCATCTTGAATATCAAAAAAGGTCAACTCACTTTTTCTACTTTTTAATTCTTCAAATTTTTGTTGCCAATCTTGAGTGTATCCAATTTGAAAAACAAGTATGAATAACAATGTAAATATGATTTTCTTCAGTTTCATTTAGTATAATGTAAAACTTTTATAACTCGTTTTGTCTCCCTCCCCTTCGGTTTTGTAATTGATCCTCACTCTATATTGACCTTTCTCAACCCTCTGATAAATTGACTTTCGAATGTGTTCATCCAATTTAGGTCCACACCAACTCTCCATTTGATCCCAAACTAATTCAATTTCGCCACCGGGATGTAACTCAGCAATATCAATTGAAGCCTGACAAGGAGCATCACACGGACATTGGAGAATCTTGATTTTACGCCAATCTCCATCTTCAAGTTTTTCAATGAGTAATTTTTCGGGATAATAGATTATAATACTCTTCGAATACATATTCTTTACTATGATTGAAATTGGTTTACCTGCTATAATGGGTTTATTGTCATTGATCACAATATTTAGCTGAGATGATGATATTCCGGTTGTTTGTCTTGTAGGATAACAAGCTATTAAAAGGACAATTATTAATATGTTAACCAATGATTTTATCATCAATAAAGTTTTTGCAATATTAGTTAAAAGTAAAGAGAATTTCTACAATTCGTTATTTGGATCACAGGAAGGAAGCAAAACGTGAAAACTACTACCACTTCCCAATCTGCTTTCAACCCAAATTTTGCCTTTATTTTTCTCGATAAACTCTTTACAAAGTATTAGTCCAAGTCCGGTTCCTTTTTCTTTGGCAGTTCCCTGAACTACAACCTGCTGGTTCACTTTAAATAATTTCTGGATATTTTCCTGGTTAATTCCAATGCCATTATCTTTTATCTCAACATCAATAAATTTTGGAAGTAAATTTGAACGGATAATTATCTCACCACCTTCATTCGTAAACTTAATAGCGTTTGAAATCAGATTCCGCAATACCATTCCAATCATATTTTCATCAGCAAAAACACATTCGTCATCTGAGAGTTCTGATTGTAATGTAATCCGTTTCGCGTTTGCTTGAGCATTTAAGGTCAACACTTCACGAGAGGCAATATCTTGTAGATTTAATACACTTGGATTGAACGTAACTCTGTTCAATTGCAACCTCGACCATTCAAGCAGGTTCAGTACCAGGTCATAGGCGCTTTCTGTTGCTTCCTTAATTTGTCCAATCACAAGCTTAAGTTCTTTTTCATCAAACTCTTCCAAGTCGTTATGCAATAGCTCTACAAAACCCAAAATACCCTGAAAAGGATTTTTCAAATCATGTGCAACTATTGAAAAAAACTTATCTTTTGTAGCATTTAATTCTTTGAGCTCTTTCTCCGAATTTTGAACCATTCGCAATGCATCTTTGTACTGTGTTATATCAATAAAAATCGTTGAGAATTGTCCTTTTTTAGGACTAAAAGCTACTACTTCAAAATATTTCTGATGATCCTGTGAGAATTGCTCGAATTGAATTTTCTCACCTAAAAGTGCAACCTCCCCATAAGTTTGGATGGTGCTCATATTAGTGGCTGGGAATAATTCTAAAATCGTTTTACCAACAACATAATTTGCTTTTAACCCAGTAATTCTTTCAAAAGCCGGATTAACTTCGAGATAACGATAATTTACCGGATTGTTTTCCTCATCGACAATTATTTCATGAAGTGCATATGCACTAAACATGGTTTCAAACAGCATGCGATATTTTTGATCACTGTTTTCTTCCGTTTTTTTTGATTTTTGAATGCCAAGAAGTGATTTCAGATACAAAATAACCCAATGCGGATTATCCAAATTGTGTATAAAACCATCCACTCCAACCTTCATCAACGATACCTGAGATTTCTCTAAAATAGCATCAACTGAATAAACAACAATAATAGGTAAGTACCCTTGTATACTTTTAAGCTTTCGAACAAGCCTGAAATTACCCTCATTAAGTATGCTCTTATTAATAAGTATCAGCCTTGGATGAAGATTTAAAAGTTTGCCAAATAAGTCTTCAAACTTCTCAACAACAATCGTTTTAGCAAGATTGGTTTTAACGATATTATTAAGTTTAAAACTAAGTAATGGATTCTCATCCACTATGAAAAAAAAGTCATCCATATCCGGGCCTCAAGATATAAAATAAGATTGAAATAAATTTAACAAATGTTTCCTTGATATTAGTAATTTTAAATTTTCTTTTAGAGTTTAGGGTCGCAACATGTTGAAAACTCAATGTTTTTTTTCTTTTATCATGATACTTAATAACCTATTTTTATCAAAGCGTAAATTAGGTCGAAGTCTATCTTATTGATTATAAATCTGATTTTTATCTGACACATACTTATTAGCAATTAATGAAAAAATTGTATTTTGTACTTCTTTTTATCTGCTTTTCAGTTACAGGTATTTTTGCCCAAACCTTGGATTTTGAATATTCAAATGGTTTTGTTGGAAAAGAAACTGTTTTTGTTAACAAATCTGTTATTGATGAGGAGGTAATTACTGTTGCCTGGGACTTGACAGGAAATGGTGTTTATAATAACGGATGGGGCGATACAGTTAGGTTTGTCTACGCGGCTATTGGTACATATACCGTTGGATTGCGTATAACGGTTCGATCGCTTCAATCTTATGTTTTTACCAAGGAGATTGAAATTGTTCATGAATTAAATGCGAATTTTACTTCTACAATTGTTTGTATTGGTGGTACTACAAAGTTTACAAATACCTCAACAAGCTCTGATGTCATTGTTAGTACTAATTGGGATTTCAATAGTGATGGGATTTTTAACGATGCATCCGGAAATTCTATAAATTATCTTTTTACAACTCCCGGAATACATGTTGTGGGCTTGCGGATTGTAACCCAATCGGGCTTAGCAATGTCAATTTACCGTCAGGTTGTTGTGGCTGAATTGCCAACGGCTAATTTTTCGACCAGCAATACCTGTGTTGGCACTTATACTGAGTTCACAAATTTGAGTGTTATAAGAGCTGATGACATCGCCGATTTTATCTGGAAATTTGGAGATGGGAGCGCATGGTCGAATGTAAGCAACCCTATACACATCTATTCTTCACCCGGTATCTACAACGTGACCTTGATTGTAAACTCTTCTTTTGGGTGTTCTCACACCATTACAAAAAATGTAAGTATTAAACCCCTCCCGGAGTTTACTCTTGAGTTTAGTGGACCAACTGAGTTCACTGAAGGTGAAAGTGTAACTGTTACTGCTATTGGAGATTTTGATCAGGCGATATGGTCAACCGGAGCAATTAGTAATTCCATAATAATTACACGAGGTGGAACCTATACAGTTGAGGTTTCAAAAAATGGTTGTTCAAGTGCAAAATCTTTTACGATTATTGTCAATGATAGAATCGGGATCATGAACCTGATCACACCTAACGGTGATGGTTATAACGATAGATGGGAGATTTTTCACATTGAAAAACGACGACCATGTGCAGTAAATATTTACAATAGGTCTGGTATAGAAGTTTTTTCAGACACTAATTATATTAATGATTGGACGGGAACTATTAATGGAAAACCCTTACCTGAAGGAACTTATTACTATATTCTTAAATGTGATAAGGATGCTGATGTGATAAAGGGGGCAATTTCAATAATACGATAGCTATTATTCCGATATGAAGAATGTGATTAAAATATTATACATTATATTTTTTGTTCATGGGGCTCAACTCATGGCACAGCAATTACCATTAACAAGCCAATACCTTACCAATCCTTATTTGTTATCTCCAGCCTTTGCAGGTTATAATGAAGATTCTAAAGTATTTTTAACTTACCGTAAAGAATGGGGTGATATTCAGGGAGGTCCCAAAACTGCCACCATTAACACCTATTTCCCTGTCTCTGAAAGAGTTTGGTTAGGAGGAGAAGTAATTAGTGATCAAACTGATATTTCTAAGGTCTTTAAAGCAGAATTTAGTTATACTTATCACCTTCCCATCGGCCCAACTCAACAATTATATTTTAGCCTCTGGGGTGGTTTGTTTCAAAATTCTATTAATTTAAATGGAGCAATTGTATCTGACCCTAACGACCCGATTTTGATTGGAAACAGTCAACTAACAGGAACCTCACTTAATGCCGGAAGCAGTTTAATTTTCCGTTGGCGGGATGGTAATTTCGGCTTTACAGCTCCTTACTTGTTTGTAAGTGAAGATGCATATGCTGTCGGAAGCGGGAATAATTTACTTGTTATTAAGCCTCAACTCATTGCACACATCACATATGATTTTAGGCTGAACTATAATTGGAATTTACAACCCTTCTTTGTTTATCGTTCAATAAAAGATTCACCGTATCAATATGACGTATCTTTACTTACAATTTACAAAGATAACTTTTGGGCAGGATTTATGTATCGTAATTCAGGTAAATTAGGTATTAACTTAGGGGGCAACTTAACAAAGCAGTTAAGTTTAAATTATACTTATGAATTTGCCAGCCAAGGAGTGCTTGCCAATCCTTCTGCGGTGCATGAGTTTATGATTGGATTCAATATAGGTTCGGGTGAAAAATATAAATCAAATCGATGGCGGGATTTATTAAATTCACGAGGGTATAACTTTAATTAAAACGGAAGGTCAATGAAAAATTTGCTTGCATTGATAAAATTAATTCTTTTCACTCTCACATTTTTGAGTTTGAACCAAAATTTGTTTGCTCAAAATGTTGGGATAAGCAGTATTGTCATAACTTTTGACAGCATTCCAAATGCCACTATTACTAAAGCCGGTTTAAAATACAATAAACATTTTGCACTAAGTTATCATCTCGAAGGTGCAAATAAAGATGTTTATTCCCATGCGTTTAAATATTTGAATGGAGGAACTATTAATAATGTTACCTATCCCGGGAAATTTTACACGAATGGTTGCAATAGCATACCTATTCCCTTTAAAATGAGCACATCAATATTTTCAATGAATGATGCTAAGGATACAGATTTACACAACCCTAGTGGGGCTTATGCAGCAACGTATCTGACCTGGCCCGAAATCATTGAACTATATCAAGCGGGTTGGGGAATTTATAATCAGGGGCTGACCTCTGCTGATACCGGTAATATAGATTATCTGATTGGGCGTAATCACAGTTATTTAAAACTTAAAACACAAGCAGCTACCAATAATGGTATCGAATCGAAAATATTAGTTAACCCACAAGGAAATATTGCTTTTTCCAGCCCTGCTTTTAACCTTGGATACGATGCAGCATACCGTCCATATGTTTATGGAGTTCCCTATCTTGATGTCACAAATCCTTCAACAATTACTGATATTGATAGTTTAAAAATGGGAAGGACTAATTTAATTGGGACCGAAAGCTTAGGTAAGCTAGCCGATTCTTTAAATGCCCACAGTAGTTACTCGTTAAACAACTGGGTCTCTGTTTATAATAAATCCGTTACAGGCGGAAGCACTGGATATTCTTTTGATGTTTTTAAATTTTATATCGATTATATTGCAACTAAATACGGCAAAGATAGTACCGATAATATTTGGATGACCTCTGAAGAAGAAGTATTAGATTATCTGACCGTAAGTAAGAATGTAACAATTAACACAGAAGTTTTAGGAAATCAGCTATTGATTACTTTCAATGGTACACTGCCTACCGATCTTCGTTATTACGCACTAAGCTTGCTGATTAATGCTAATGTTAAAATTACCGGAATTAGTGTTAACGGTGGTGTAAATAATTCTTATAAAGGAATTGGATATACAAGTGGGATGATCAATTTAAACTGGGATGGAAAAGTCGTAGTTTCAAAAACAGTTAATGCAGAAACTTATGTAAGCAAAGCTGAATCATCTCAATCAAATTATGATGTTTTAATCGCTATGGATTATTTAAACATGCTTGACCCGGGACAAACAATGCAAAATTTTCGAAATCGTTTATGTGCCATTCCCGGTGCTGTTCTACCCGATGGATGGTGCAATTGCAGTTTCTCTCTGGGCAATGATACAGTTATTTGTTTAGGTGATACCATAACTATTACTGCACCATTAGGCGTTTCTTATGAATGGAGCACCGGGGAAATAACACAAAGCATTCAAGTCAGTCCAACACAACACACACAATATTCTGTTACGGTTTATAACAATCAAGGCTGCTATTCCAGTGATTCCAAAATGGTCCTTGTGGTTAGTAATGAATTTGCCACATTAGTAGCCTCAAAGGACACCGTTTGTGTTAATTCTTGTGTAAATATTGTTGCATCGGGTGGGAGAAATTATTTGTGGAATACAGGTGAAACCACACCATTAAAAATTGCCTGCCCTGATTCAACTAAGACATATTCCGTTAAGGTGACAAATGCTTTTGGGTGTATTGATAATGACACCATTACTATTCACACTTATCCCAAACCTATTATTCAATTATCAAACGACACCGCAATTTGTCAAACAAAATGCGTCACACTTACAGCTAGTGGTGGCTATCAATATGCATGGAGTTCAGGACAAACAACGAACTCAATTCAGGTCTGCCCGAATGTAACCACAACCTATTATGTTACTGTTACAAATGACAAAAACTGCAGTGCCATCGATAGTGTTACTGTTACTGTTTTAGGAGTACCAACTATCTCTTTAAAATCCGATACAAGTATTTGTATCAATGATTGTATAAGTTTGACTGCATCAGGAGGCTCTTCATATTTATGGAGCACGGGAGCAACCACTGCTAGCATTCAAGTCTGTCCAACAATTACAACAAAATATATTGTTAATGTATTAAATACAGCAGGTTGTTCAGGGAAAGATAGTGTTACGGTAAATGTTTTGCCACTTCCTACCCTTGTAGTTTCAAATGATACCAGTATCTGCATAAATAGTTGTGTTACCTTATACGCTTCAGGAGGAAATACATACCGATGGACCAAATCAGGAGATACCACTCTTATTGGAACAGCAGATTCAATCGTTGTTTGCCCTAGCGAGCAAACAACATATCTTGTAAAAACATTTAATTTGAATGGATGCAGTGTTACCGATAGTGTTAAGGTAAGCCACAAGTATGCTACCAATGCAAAAGCTGGTCTTGATACAACAATTTGTATAGGTGGCACGGCAACTTTAATCGCAAGTGGTGGCTTTACTTATTTATGGACCTCAGACGATACTGCTACAATAGCAGGTTATAATACACGCCAAATAAATGTCAGCCCTTTAGATACAACTAACTACTATGTTTTGGTTGGAGGAAATTCAAATGGTTGTTACGCGAGCGATACCGTTAGGGTAAATGTTCGTCCTAAACCAATTGCAAATGCAGGAATGGATACGACGATTTGTTCAGGAGACTGCATCATTCTTACGGCAAGTGGGGGAGTTGACTACACTTGGAACAATGGAACCCAGGGTGCATCAAATTATGTCTGTGCAACTGCGAATACCAACTATTCTGTTACTGTTTACGATGATTATGGCTGTTCCAACACAGATACCGTAAAAATATTTATTGCCGAAACTGCCCCAATTAGTTTTTCGGGATTATCAAATGTATACTGTAGTACAAATCCTGCAAGTTTACTTGAAGGCACTCCTGGCGGTGGAGTATTTGAAGGACCCGGTATCAGCAACAATATTTTTTATCCTTCAATAGCTGGGGTTGGAACCCACAACATAAGTTATAGTTTAGTAAATGATAATGGATGCTTGAGCAACACTGTTCGAACGACCAATGTTTATGCTTCTCCAAATATCTTTTTAGGAAATGATACCACGATATGTAAAGATGCATCATTAACACTCACTGTACCACAAGGTTTTGATAATTATCTCTGGTCGAACGGAAGTACCAGTTATACAACTGTTATATCCGGAGCAATAGCTGGAGTTGGCACAGATACTATACGTTTGATTGCTACCCAGAACGGATGTGCAGCTTTTGATGAAATTATCGTAACGGTTATATCCTGTAATGTGGGCATTGAAGATTTAAATAAAATTGGAATTTATATGTATCCCAACCCTACCAAAGGGCAATTCAATATTAAATTTAATACACAGGAAAAAAACATGCAGCTTGATATTATCAACCTCCAAGGACAGATTATTTTTAGCGAAGAACTTGAAGATTGTAATCAGTTTGATTGTACTAAATCTATTAACTTATCAGGATACAATAAAGGACTTTATATTGTAAGATTCTCAAATAAAAATTTTATACAGACAGCTAAATTGCTGATTAACTAATCAAAATCCGGATTTTATACAACTTTTCATCCTTACCTTTTTGCATAAGGCTGCATTTTTAATACTTTTGCCACGCTAATAAAATATAATGATGAAAAAAATTCTAGGTATAGGTAATGCATTGGTGGATATTATGATCAGAATTGATGATGATCGGATACTAACAGATCTTGAACTTCCTAAAGGGAGTATGCAATTAGTAGATAAGGAAAGATCTGCCAAAGTATTGTCTGCAACAAATCATTTAACTCGAGAAATTAAATCGGGAGGAAGTGCTGCAAACACTATTACCGGATTAGCCGAGCTTGGCTTAAGCACTTCTTTCATCGCAAAGATTACCGAGGATCAAATGGGTGAAGTATTTAAAAACGATCTGATTCGCTCAAACATTGAACCTAAATTACAATATTCAAAAACCGGAACCGGTACTGCTGTCACATTGATAAGCATAGATTCAGAAAGGACTTTTGCAACTCATTTGGGAGCTTCTATTGAATTATCTGAAAATGATCTTACAGATGACTTATTTGTAGGTTCTGAACTATTTTATATTGAAGGTTATTTGGTTCAAAATCATGAATTGCTTGAAAAAGCAGTTAGTCTTGCCAAGAAAAACAATCATAAAATATTTTTGGATTTAGCAAGCTATAATGTGGTTGAAGAGAATATTGATTTCTTAAAATATATTTTAGTGAATTACGTGGATGTTGTTTTTGCCAATGAAGAAGAAGCGAAAGTAATTACCGGAAAAGAACCACGGGCAGCAATCGTTGATTTGGCTAATTATTGCGAAATAGCAATCGTTAAAATTGGCAGTAAAGGATCGCTTATTTTAACTAACAATCAATTGACCGAAGTTGGGATCATAACGGCCAACAGTATTGATACTACAGGTGCAGGTGATCTTTATGCTGCAGGTTTTATTTATGGTTTCGCACATCAGGCAAGTATGGAAACATGCGGAAAACTAGGTTCCTTACTCTCGGGTAAAGTTATTGAAAATGTAGGTGCTAAAATTAATTCGGCACATTGGCCCGAATTAGTAAAAACAGCAAATAGTTATCTTATCTAGAACTCATTCAAATATGCAGTATTCCTTTTTATTATTGCATAGATTTTCATACTTTAGCAGCCCTTTAAGAGGAATAGAAAAATAATTTTTATAAACTACTAAAAATGAAGGTATATCAAACTAACGAAATTAAAAACCTAGCGCTTCTTGGAGGTGCAAAAACGGGGAAAACAACACTGGCAGAAGCAATGCTTTTTGAAGGTGGAGTGATAAATAGAAGAGGAAGCATAGACGATAAAAATACCGTTTCGGATTATCGTGACATAGAATTAGAACGACAAAATTCTATTTCTTCAACGGTACTATATGCAGAATTCGCTGACAAGAAAATTAATTTCATCGATGCTCCGGGTTTTGATGATTTTACAGGTGAAGTTATTGCAGCCTTAAAAGTAGTTGAAACAGCAGTTCTGGTTATTAATGCCCAAAACGGTGTTGAAGTAGGTACAGAAATTTCTTGGAGATATACCAGTAAAAATAACAAGCCTGTTATTTTTGCATTAAATCATCTCGAACATGAAAACTCAAATTTTGAAGAAACAGTTCGTCAATTAAAAGTTCAATTTGGAAAAAGTTGTACGATTTGTCAATATCCGGTTAATCAAGGATTAGGATTTAATGCTATCGTGGATTTAATTCAGATGAAAATGTACAAATTCAAAGATGATGCTAAAGCCGAAATTGTCGAAATTCCAGATTCTGAAATAGAAAAAGCAAAAGAACTCCAGTCCATATTAATTGAAGATTTAGCCGCAGTAGATGAAGCTTTGATGGAAAAATTCTTTGAAGCTGGAACCTTACAAGAAAAGGAAATGCAGCAAGGATTGAAACTTGGGATTACCTCAAGAAGTTTGTTCCCGATTTTATGTGTAAATGCTAAAAAAAATATGGGGGTTGCACGATTAATGCAATTTATAACCAATAACGCACCTAGCCCTAACGAAGTAGCTGCACCTAAAACAATAGAGGGAAAAGAAATTCCATGCAATCCTGCAAACCCACCTTCAGTCTTTATTTTTAAAACCGGTATTGAACCTCACTTAGGTGAAGTTTCTTATTTCAAAGTAATTTCAGGTCAAATTTCTGAAGGCTTTGATATGGTAAACACTAAGAACGGATCAAAAGAGCGGATTTCACAAATCATGATTACTGCCGGTAAAAACAGAGAAAAAGTTGAAAAAATAGTTGCCGGAGATATTGGGGCTACCATAAAACTTAAAAACTCTCATACCAATACATCCTTAACAACTGCAAAAAATACGAATGATTTTGTTGCCCCAATTGTATTCCCTGAACCCAAATATCGGGTTGCTGTAAAAGCAGTTAGTTCAACCGATGATGAAAAACTTGGAGCTGCATTGAATGAAATGCACCGTGTTGACCAAACTTTGTTGGTAAATTATTCAAAAGAATTAAGACAAATGATTTTACAGGGGCAAGGTGAGCTTCACCTTAATATTGTAAAATGGAAATTGGAAACCATTGAAAAAATTCCCGTTGAATATTTAACTCCAAAAATTCCCTATCGCGAAACGATTACAAAATCAGCTAAATCAATGTTCCGTCATAAAAAGCAATCGGGTGGTGCAGGGCAATTTGGTGAGGTTCATATGATGATTCAGCCTTATACCGAAGGAATGGCCGATCAAACTGAATTCCCAATTAGAGGCAGGGATGAGGTAAAATTAGACTGGGGTGGAAAACTAATAATGAATAATTGTATTGTTGGTGGAGCCATTGATGCCCGCTTCCTGCCTGCAATTATGAAAGGTTTAATGGAACGAATTGAAAATGGGCCATTAACCGGTTCGTATGCCAGAGATATTGTAGTTAATATTTATGATGGTAAAATGCACCCTGTCGATTCAAATGAGATTTCATTCAAATTGGCTGCCCGACATGCATTTAGAGATGCTTTCAAAAATGCGGGCCCAAAAATTCTTGAACCTATTTATGATGTTGAAGTTTTAGTTCCGGAAGACAGAATGGGTGATGTAATGACAGACCTTCAAGGTCGTCGTGCCATTATCATGGGAATGGATGCTGAAGGCAATTACCAGAAAATTAAAGCCAGAGTTCCGTTAGCAGAAATGAACCGTTACTCAACCGCTTTAAGTTCGATTACTTCAGGCCGTGCAATGTATGGAATGAAATACGCTGATTATACACAAGTACCAAGTGATATTCAGGATAAATTATTGAAAGAATATGAAGAAAGCCTGGAAGAAGAATAGGCCTGAAAACAATTTGATATACAAAAAAACCCGCCAAAATTGGCGGGTTTTTTATTGGATTTCAATTCACAGATTTGAATCAAAAACAGAATTATAATTAACAATTAACCTAACAAAGCCCATCTAAAATTTACCTTTCCCAAATCGTTTTTATAAATTTAGATTCGGTAATAAAAATTATCCCATTTATTTTCATATTTCCGATAAGCCCCCCAAGGTAACCCAGTGTATTACAATCCTCATCCATGACTTCCAACGTCATATCTGCGCCACAAAGACCTGGGTCAAACACATATACCTTTTCATTCATAAATTCATACTCCTTGACATTTGCCCCTTTGGTACATGCATAATCACTCTTTTCAAATTCCCGAATTTTATTATTCAAGCAATCGGATAAGCCAAAATCCTCTTTATCGCAGGCAACCAATGCTACCAGAGATAATATTATAACGATGTATATTTTTTTCATAATAATCAATTTAACGATACCTCATCTTTGGGGTAGCACGTATTAATGATGGCATAAAGATTAAAATGGTTGCGTGGGGTTTGAATTTTAGGGGTGACACCCAGCAGGGTGTCACCCCTCATGATTAATTATGGGATCTTTTGGAGATTAGAATGATTTTAAATTTTATTAATATGCAAGGGTTACCTTTTAGCAAGAACTGGAATTAATAGGTAATCTTCCTATTGATTTTTTATTTTTTATACTCCCCGATTATATTTATGAGACAATTGTCTTTTATAAAGTATATATAATATGAGTTATTAGATTTAGTAAATCACATAATGTATAAACACTAAAAACAATTACAATGGCAAAAATTAAATGGTTTTCAAGAGATAACCACTTTCTTGGGTTTAGGATCAGACCGGTGACATTAATCATTGTAATCATAATATTCTTGTTTTCCATGATCTACCCGTTTATAAAATAAATGAAACTTAATGAAATTGCCCATCATTCTATGGGCAATTTCACAACTTGCTTTTTATCCTTAGGGGTGACACCGTGCAGGGTGTCACCCCTAATTCCTCTAATTCTTACCAGAAAAGATCTAAAATCTTTGCATGATCATCATTGGTAAGTTTATGATTTGCACCACCAACTTTATTCAGATTCATTACCTCTAAAATTTCTGCTTTACTTTCCTTACCTGTTGCAATATCACTTAGTCTGATCGGACACTCGATTGATTTAAAATAAGCCTCGAAAGCATCAATGGTTTCATCTGCAGTTTTTACACCAAAAACATTTTGCCCCAAAAATGCAATCCGATCCGAAACTTTTTCTTTATGGAATTTCATCCAGGCAGGAATTACTATTGAGAGGCTTGCTCCATGAGCAACGTCGTAAAGTAATGATAAAATATGACCAATACTATGCACACCCCAATCACCTGATACCCTTCCGTACATGGTAGTCTGATTTAAAGCCATGGTTGCAGCATACATTATTTTTGCCCGCAAATCATAACTTTCTAAATCATTTAACAGCAGTTCTCCATTCTCCCTTGCTTCATTAATGATGGCGAATACCAGTTTATCAGACAAAGTAGCATCACCGGCTCCAAAATAAGCTTCAAGGCTATGTGCGATCAGATCTGCAATTCCAAATGCCGTATAATCCCTTGATACTGAAAAAGTGTTTTCCGGGTCAAGAAAAGAATGGCGATTATAGGTATGATCGCTTCCGTATCCCAGCTTTTGTTGGGTAGCTTTATTTTGCACCACAGCAAATGGATTCATTTCAGTTCCGGTAGCGGCCAAAGTAAGCACGGAAACCAATGGAATTGATGATTTAGGTTTTGCTTTTCCTGAATAAAAATCCCAGCCTGAATGATTTACAGGGATTGTTATTGAAATAATTTTTGCCGAATCAATAACACTTCCCCCACCTACAGCCAGAATTACATCAACCTTATTTTTCCTGCCCAATTCAGCCGCGGCATCCACATCCTCAATGATGGGATTTGGCCTGATTCCCCGATATTCAAAAATCTCCGCATTGATGCTTTTTAACTGTTGAATAGCCTTATCATAAATGCCATTTTTTTTAATTGATCCACTGCCATATACGAGTAAAACACGTTTACCATATTCTGCAACGGCATTTCCTAAGCCATTCATTACTCCTTTTCCAAAGTGTAGTTTGGTAGGATTATACATTATAAAGTTTTCCATTTTTTATTTTTTAGATATTAGATTCAAGTATTAACCTGCCTGCCGCAGGAAGGGATACAAGATTTGTTTTGTTCAAACGCTCAATGGTTCAGAAGTTCAGATTTTTTTCATTTTCAAATCTTCAAATTGCCAAATTAAGCAATCGTTCCGCTTCCAAAGCAAATTTGCTCAGTCTCATCATAAATCACCCCAAACTGCCCTGCAGCAATTCCTGCAATTGGTTCGTCGGAAGTTAAAATATACACATCCTCATTTTTGATCATTGATCCTCCTGTAAATTCAGGCGTATGACGGATTTTAAATTTAACTCGTTTTGGTGTAGAATAATCCTGATCGGGTCTTTCGTTGATCCAGTGAAAATATTTTAACTCGACCACATTTCCATATTGAGAAATGGGATCGTAACCATTTGAAATATAAATTATATTATTTTCAATATCCTTCTTTACCACAAACCATGGTCCCTGACTTAAACCCAATCCTTTTCTTTGACCAATTGTATGAAACCAAAAACCTTTGTGTTTGCCAAGTTTTTTGCCTGTTTCAAACTCAATCACATTGCCTTCCTTTTCCCCAACATAACGACGGATAAAATCATTGTAATTAATTTTTCCCAAAAAACAAATTCCCTGACTATCGGGGCGATGGGCGCTCGGCAGTTTCATTTCCTCCGCCAGGCGTCGAACTTCACTTTTCTGCAAATTGCCGATCGGAAACATTAATTTTTGAACCTGGGCTTTGGTAATTTGAGCCAAAAAGTACGTTTGATCCTTTCGTTTATCAGCTGCTGTTGCCAGATATTTTTCACCATTAATTTCTCTTGTACTCGCATAGTGCCCGGTTGTAATTAAATCAAAATCCTTGCCGTACAATTCTTCGAAAGCCCCGAACTTGATCATTTTATTGCACATCACATCAGGATTGGGAGTAAGCCCTTTTTTAACCTCATCCAAAGTATATCTGATTACACGTTCCCAATATAATTTCTGCAGATCAACAATTTCCATCTCCAGTTTATGCTTGTTGGCTATGTATGTGGTAATTTCTATATCCTCTTCTGATGGGCAATCGGTATAACCCGGTTCATCTTCCATCCCAATTTTTATATAAAAAATCGTAGGTTTATAACCCAGCTCAATCAATTTTGGGATGGTTACCGAACTATCAACTCCACCGGAAACCAAGGCTGCAATTTTCATTCAAAATATTTTTGTAAAGTTAAGTAAAGAATTTCAGATAAGATGCTCCTTAATCTCTTCAATCTTACCATTAAGCGATGCAAAAGCGATATGTATTTTGATTTTGTCTAAATTATTAGAAACTGTTTTTTATCCAGCTATTTAACTGTAGATTTGCACTCATAAATACATATTGTTTATGTGTTTATATGAGCCGGGTTTCTCGGTTATTTTTTTGAATATCGAATCGCATTTAATTACATATCGTTTAACTATTAACCATTTAATTCAAATGAAAAAAACAATTACATTCTTAGCCTGCCTGATAATAAGCATTGGTATGACTTACGGATTAGGTGTAGTGCATGGTAAAATAGCAGATAAAACAAGTGGAAATACATTATCTGGTGTTAATGTCCGATTACTTAACACTAATAAAGGAGCCAGTTCAGATCAGGATGGGAATTACAAAATTGAACTTGAATCTGGCATCCAACTGATTGAATTTAGTTATGTCGGATACGAAAATATTATTCGAACCATTAACATCAAAGATGGAAACACCATTGAATTGAACATACAGATGATTTCAACCGTTTTAAGTATAGATGAACTTGTTGTTACTGCATCTCGAATTCCTGAATATATGACCGAAATTCCGGGGCGGATTGAAGTAGTTAGTTTAAAAGATATTAAGGCAACATCTGCCAAATCGGTTGATGAATTACTGACCCAAACCTCAGGGGTAATCGTTGACAGATCATTGGGGATTTTTAGCAAATCGGTTGTTGGTATTAGAGGTATTGCAGGAGGAGAACAAGGCAGAATTCTTGTACTTCAAAATGGGGTACCAATCAATAAAACAGATGGTGGCAGTGTTAACTGGAACCGAATCAATGTTAACGATATTCAAAAAATAGAAATCTTTAAGGGCCCCGGATCTTCCATTTATGGAAGCAATGCGATGGGCGGAGTTATCAACATCTTAACCAAGAAAAACACCACGAAAGGTGTTCATGGATTTGTGAGTACAGATTATGGAACTTTCAATACTTTCTCACAAAATATTTCAATAGGTGGAAAATTAAAAGATGGAGCAAAAGGACTTTATTGGGGATTAACGGCCAATAACCGGACCAGTAATGGTTATATCAGTGTCCCTGATTCATTAATTGATGAAACTGTAATTGCCTCAGGCCTCAAAGAAAAAGGAATTACGGCCCGTATTGGTTATGATTTAGATGAAAAAAACAATGTAGAAATCGAATACAACTATTATGATGATGAACGCGGACGGGGCGAAAAAATCCAAACTGAACAAATTCGCGAATTTGATACTCATTTCCTCAGGGGAAAATGGCAAGGATCAAAGGGTGTGATGAAATGGGATATTAGTTCTTTTTATCAATTTGAAAACTATTTGGATATTCGGGAGAAGTTCAGTAAAAATAAATACAGCAGGTGGGATGTTAATTCTGAAAGAAAAGAAATGGGAGCACTGGCAAATGTTGTTGCAGATTTATACCATCACCGGCTCATTTTTGGAACAGATTTCAGAAATGGAAGTGTTGACGGTGCAGATGTTTACCAAACCTCAACCGACATTGTCCGTAATATTGGCTCAATGGACAATTTCGCACTCTATGCTCAGGACAAATACAGCATCACCGAAGCACTGAAATTAACCGCAGGAGTTCGTTTTGATATGATCAATTTTCATGATGGTGAATTCAGGATAGATGGTATGACCAGTGAAACTGATTTTATGGCAGGTTTTACTGGAAACCTTGAAGAACATAACTGGTCGGCTTTCACACCAAAGGCAGCCGTTCATTATACAATCAATAATCAAGTGAATACTTATGTTGCCTGGTCAAAAGGATTCAGGGCTCCAACATTGGACGATTTGTGCCGATCAGGTTTAATTTCCGGCGGATTTAAACTTGCCAATCCAAACCTTGGACCGGAAAGCGTGAACAGTTTTGAATGGGGCATGAACATGAACATAAGCCAAAAACTAAAAATGATGTCCAGTATTTACTTTATGAAAGGTCAGGATTTCATGTACTACCTGAATACAGGCGATTTTGTGATGGGCGGTAAAAAACCTGTTTTACAAAAAGCAAACATTACCGAAGTTTCTTTAATGGGTATCGATCTTGATCTTAAATATCAATTGAACGAAAAGCTAAATCTTTATGCCAATTATACCTTTACGAAATCAAAAATCAAAAAATTTGATGAGCAGCCTGAATTGGAAGGAAAGGCACTAACATACACACCAAAACATATGATAAATACGGGTTTCGGCTATGAAGATAAAATTGTTAACTTCTCCGTTAATTTCCATTACCAAGATAAGCGTTATAGGGATGATTCCAATACGGATGTGTTAAAAGGATACTCAACCTTTGATGCTAAATTGTGGAAAGAAGTTAAATGCGTGAACATCAAATGGATCAAAAGTTGGAATTTTACTTTAGATGTCAGTAATTTGATGGACAAAACTTATTTGGTATATTCCGATCAGATCAGTATTGGAAGATTTATTACCGGAGGTATTAGTATTTCATTCTAACAAAAAAAAATAAAAATTTGAATTATGAAAAAGCAGATATTCAGTTTAATAGCATTGCTGGCAATAAGCCAATTTAATTTTGCACAGAATTTCAAAACGCAATTGGTAAAGGATAAATCAGAAAGGGACGCTACCGATCGTACCAATAATTTCTATGACAATGAAGATACTTATTTACTTCCTCATTCGATGAAGTTAGAAATTTCAGGTGAAATTGCAAATCCGGGAATTATCGATATCAGCAAATTACCGCTACATTCGGTAATTGTAAAAGAAGCCTTACCTAAAGGAAATACGACCGAATTTATTGGATCGTACCGATACGATGGGGTTTCATTATACGATATCCTAAACGAGTATATTTTGGCGAAAAAGAATGCCAAAGAATTTCGTCCGATCATTGATTTATATGTTGAAGTTGAGAACGACAAGGGAGAAAAGGTTTGTATTAGTTGGGGCGAATTGTATTATCCTGTTCATTTACATGAAATCATCATCGCTACAAAGGTGATGCACATCGTTCCAAGCAAAACCAAAGAATATTGGACACTTCCAACAGAATCAAAACTCATTATAGCTTCTGATTTATTGACTTGCCGTAATATTTTAAACCCGACAAAAATTACCATCAAATCACTGGATAAAAACTTTGTGGTAAATCAGGGTATGGAAAATATGTGGAGTGAAGAATTAAAAGTTACAAAGAATGGAAAAGTAATGGATGTTTACAACCAACTTCCCACAGAATTGCCCGATCTTACTTATCCCAATATTTTTTATGGAAGAGGAAAAGGAATTCATGGTGTAACACCCTTTGTTGGCTCAGAGCTAAAATCTTTTCTAAATAAATACATCCAATTGAATGAAAAAAATATAAGAACCGGTATGGTTACAATTTCCGGGTTGGATGGTTATCGTGCTGCTTACACAGTCAGTGAAATTATAAATAGAAATGATCAGAGTGAAATCCTGATTCTCGATAAAAATAATTATGAAGGTGCCGGACGGTTTTCAATTTATCCTGCATGTGATTTCTTTTCCGATCGTGCTATCAAATCAGTTTCCGAAATACATATCGATCTGCAGCAATAAGGAAAAAGAATGAACAACAATCGTATATCAACTGTATTACTATTGTATGACAAATAAAAATAAGACTTTTAAGCAGGCTTGCTCAAAAGTCTTATTTTTATATCCTTTTAAATTTAAATCAATCCTTTTTTGTGTTTTTCACCAATGGCTTTTAACATATCCTGAGTCATAGCATCCAAATCGTAACTTGGTTCCCAACCCCATTCTTCTCTGGCAGCAGTATCATCAACAGAATTTGGCCAGGAATCGGCTATCTTCTGACGGAAGTCTGGTTCATATGAAATTGTAAATTCAGGGATGTATTTTTTAATCGAGTCAGCCAATTGTTTCACGGTAAAACTCATGGCTCCAACATTAAAATCGGAGTGATGTTTTAGTTTTGAATAATCCGCTTGTAAAAGATCAATTGTAGCTTTTAAACAGTCGGGCATATACATCATGGGCAAACGAGTATCCTCTTTTACAAAGCAGGTGTATTTTTTGTGTTTGATTGCTTCATAATAAATAGCTACGGCATAATCGGTTGTACCACCACCCGGAAGGGTTTCGTTACTGATGATTCCGGGATATCTCAATCCGCGTACATCCAAACCATATCTTCTTACATAATAATCAGCCAATAATTCACCGGCCACTTTGGTTACTCCGTACATGGTAGTAGGGCGAAGGATGGTTTCCTGTGGAGTGTTGTCGACGGGTGTTTCAGGGCCAAAAACAGCGATTGAACTCGGAACCAGTACTTGTTTCATATTCAATTCGCGGGCCACTTCCAAAACGTTGATCAGACCGTTCATGTTTACATTCCAGGCCAACATTGGATTTTGTTCGCCAGTGGCCGATAAAATGGCCGCCATGTTGATGATTACATCAATTTCATGTTTTTTACAAACTTCGGTTAGTTTTTCACGTTCCGTTGCATCAAAAAATTCAAAAGGTCCGGAGTTCATTAATTTTTCGGAAGGAGCTGTTTTTCTTCCATTGGCAACAACATTTTCGTTTCCATAAATTCTTCTTAACTCAAGGGTTAATTCGGAGCCAATTTGTCCAACAGATCCAATGACTAAAATTTTCTTCATATTGTATGTTTTTTATGTAGTGTTATATAATTAACAAAAAGCGTGGCAAATGTAATCAAATTTACAAAAAGAGGGGACTTCTTTTTAGGTTTTTCAAGTTTATTTTGCTGTAAACAATCCATTTAAAACACAAAATGTACTATATTTGCGCCACGTAATGAAAAGCAAATATTACTTGTTATAAATAAAACATTATTAAAATGTACGGTAAAATAAAAGAACATCTACAAAAAGAAATAGCCGATATTAAAGAAGCCGGCTTATTCAAAAACGAACGTATTATTACAACCCCTCAAAAAGCGGATATTAAAGTCAGTACCGGCGAGGATGTATTAAACTTTTGTGCAAACAATTACCTTGGTTTGTCAAACCACCCACGATTGATTGCAGCAGCTAAAAAAGGGTTGGATTCACACGGATATGGAATGTCGTCTGTACGTTTCATTTGCGGGACCCAGGATTTACACAAAACATTAGAAGCTAAAATTGCTGAATTTTTTGGTACCGAAGATACCATTCTTTATGCAGCTTGTTTTGATGCCAATGGTGGAGTATTTGAACCTTTGTTCAACGAAGAGGATGCGATTATTTCGGATTCACTGAACCATGCTTCTATTATCGACGGTGTTCGCCTATGTAAAGCACAGCGCTATCGCTATAATAATGCCGATATGGCCGATCTTGAAGTAAAATTGATTGAAGCACAAGCACAACGTTTCAGAATTATTGTTACGGATGGTGTATTTTCAATGGATGGAAACGTAGCTCCTTTGGATAAAATCAACGAACTAGCTAAAAAATACGATGCTATGATCATGGTTGACGAATGTCACTCTGCCGGCGTTGTTGGTAAAACAGGCCGTGGAGTAACCGAACTTTTCAATATTCGCGGCGAAGTTGATATCATTACCGGAACCCTTGGAAAAGCCTTTGGTGGTGCCATTGGTGGATTCACAACCGGGCGTAAAGAAATCATTGACATTTTGCGTCAGCGTTCTCGTCCTTATTTGTTCTCTAACTCAATCCCACCAGCTGTAGCCAGTGCGGGTATCGAAATGTTCGACATGATGGCCGAAACTTCTGAATTGCAGGATAAATTGCACAAAAATACCGAGTATTTTGTTGGAAAAATGACTGAAGCAGGATTTGATATTAAACCTACCAAATCTGCTATTTGCGCTGTGATGCTTTACGATGCAAAACTTTCACAGGTGATGGCTTCCAATTTATTGCAGGAAGGCATTTATGTGATCGGGTTCTATTATCCAGTGGTTCCAAAAGATCAGGCACGTATCCGTGTTCAATTGTCAGCCGGACACGAACAAAAACACCTTGACAAATGTATCACAGCCTTTACCAAAGTGGGTAAAGAATTGGGCGTTTTGAAATAATCCAAAAAACAAAACTATATTCGCAGCCCACGGTTAGACCGTGGGCTGTTTTTTTTATGCATCTAATGAATTCTTAGTAAATTTGTCTTAACAACCAATCTAATCTCAATGGAAAACAATCTTATCATATATAATACCCTGAGCCGTAAAAAAGAACTTTTTCGACCTTTGAATAGTCCATTTGTTGGGATGTATGTTTGCGGACCCACCGTTTATGGCGATGCCCATCTGGGACATGCCCGTCCGGCCATTACGTTCGATCTTGTCTATCGATATCTTCTTCATTTGGGATATAAAGTACGTTATATTAGGAACATTACTGATGTTGGTCATCTGGAAGCTGATGCCGATGAAGGTGAAGATAAGATTGCTAAAAAGGCCAGAATTGAAAAATTGGAGCCAATGGAAGTGGCACAATATTATATAAATCGTTACCGCGATAATATGCGGCAATTAAATGTTTTACCACCAAGTATCGAACCTCAGGCATCAGGCCATATCATTGAGCAAATTGAAATGGTCCGGAATATTTTGGAGAAAGGTTATGCTTACGAAACCAATGGTTCCTTATATTTTGATGTTGAAAAATACAATCAATCGCATCCTTACGGAATTCTTTCCGGTCGAAAAATCGAAGATTTGATGGCAAATACCCGAGAACTTGAAGGTCAGGATGAAAAGAAAAATCCCATGGATTTTGCGCTTTGGAAAAAAGCACAACCCGAACATATCATGCGATGGCCCTCTCCCTGGAGTGATGGTTTCCCCGGTTGGCACATGGAATGCTCTGCCATGGGATGTAAATATTTAGGTGAACAATTCGATATTCATGGTGGTGGCATGGATTTGATGTTCCCACATCATGAAGCGGAAATTGCCCAATCACAGATTGCCAATGGCAAACAAGCCGTAAAGTATTGGATGCACAATAATATGGTAACGCTGGATGGACAAAAAATGGGTAAATCCTTAGGTAACGCGATCGATTTACAAGCGACATTTAGTGGCGACCATAAATTGATGGAACAGGCTTACAGCCCTATGACCATCCGTTTCTTTATTCTTCAGGCTCATTATCGTTCCACTTTGGATTTTTCAAACGCAGCATTGCAAGCAGCGGAAAAAGGTTTAGCCAGATTACTCAGAGCCACAGAAACACTCCATGGATTAAAAGCTAGTGATAAATCTGATTTTAATGTTCAGGAATTAATACAGAAATGCTATGATGCCATGAACGATGATTTCAATAGTCCTATTACAATAGCCAATCTGTTTGATGGGGTAAGATGGATCAATTCGGTAAACGACGGTAAAGCCAGTCTGGATTCAAAAGATTTAGAAGCCCTTAAAAAGCTTTACAACGATTTTGTGTTTGATATTTTGGGATTAAAAACGGAAGAAACAAATACTTCTAGAAATGATGAGGTGGTAGAAAAATTATTAGAAGCCTTATCAAATGCAAGACAACGTGCTAAGGAAACCAAAAACTGGACTGAGTCTGATAAAATAAGAAATGATCTTGCCAATGCTGGAATTATTGTTCTGGATCAAAAAGACAATGTTAGCTATGAAATTAAAGATATGATGAACAGAATCTTTAACATAAACTCAGCTCCTAAGACAGAATAAAGAAAATTCTTAAAATTGACTATCCCCATGGCAAGCCAAGGAATTTTTTGCCAACTTTATTTCAGCAAGCTGAAAATCGATTTTTCTTTTTTTAACCCCTCTACCTACGGCATCTCCCCTAAAAATAGGGGAGAGAGTTTGGAAACCCCGATTCAAGCATCGAGGAATTTTAAGACTAAATAACTTTCACCAAAAAATAATTTTTCTTCCCTTTCTGGATCAGGATATATTTTTTTCAGCAGACAATATATTTTTATTTATCTTTATATACTCCCATTTTAATATAGACTAAAATAATTAATAGAGGGTTAGCTTCGTTTGGAAAATGAAGAAATTAGCTTTTTTAACAATAATACTGATTATTTCTCTTAAAGTTAATTCTCAGGAGTTCGCTACTCGACTATATACCCCACAACAAGATGGGTTACTTCATATTCAGGTGCGATGTGTGAAGCAAGCATCAGATGGCCGGATATGGGTTGGGACCCAGGGAGGATTAAGCTGCTTTGATGGACTGGAATTTAAGAATTATACTGAACAAGATGGATTATCTGCCAACTTAATCTATGACATTCAACCCTGGAAAGATTCTATTTTTGTTGTCACACGAGATGGAATTGATATAATTGTCGATGGAAAAATAATTAATTATTTTTCAGATGAGAAAATTAAATTTGTCAGGGGGAAATTTAAAATAGATGAAGAATATCAATACCTTATTGCTTACGACTATAATCAATCTTTTCTTTTTGACATCAGAAAAAAAGAAATGCACCTATTTCCTGACTCCCTGCAAACAAAAGGAAATCTTATTGCAGACATAACTGAAAATTCTATCATCATTGGTAAAGGAAACACCCTTTATGAATTACCTTTTGGCAGCGAAGAATTTAAAACTGTTTTTGAATTTAAGACCAATATTGGCAGAATAGAAATTTTTAACGATCACATTTTTGTGCTTTGCTATCATCCTGATTATCCAAACGAAGAAAGGGGGATTATGCACCAACTTGTAAATAATGAGGGAATAATTAACGAAATTCCTTTTAAAATTAATAATGGTTTAACTTTTACAGGCGATGAATTCATAGATCATTATTGGGTTTTTTCGAAATACGGAAATAATTTTTTATCAACTAATGAGGGCCATTTAGTCTATTTTGATAATAAAAAACCTACAATTTATTCAAAAAAATATAATTTTATTAATGGTGCTACTGAAGATCAGAATGGGAATGTTTGGATTGCTACAGAAAAAGGCTTGTTAAAAATTTTTACCAAAAAATTTCAATATTACACTCCCGAACAAGGCTTTACTGAAAATGTATGGACAGCCGCAGGGATTAACGATTCCCTTATGTTATTTGGATCGTATAATAATCGTATTCATGTTTATAAAAATCAAAAAGATTTAAAAATTAATGATTCTGGTGCGTTTTATCATTCAAGTTATTCAGGGGCATGTTATGGTTTTCATAATGATTTATTGGTTTGTACTTTCCCTGGAATTGCCAGATATGATTTCACTACCAACAAGATATACATCATCAACGACAAGATGCCGGAACCTTCCCTAACTTTATATAAAGATGACCTAAATAAAAGAGTGCTTGTTGGCAATTTACGGACACTGGTTTCATTAAACGATGATTATAGCACTGAACGATTGTTTGATTTAACCAGCATTGGCAATTTCTATACCATCATATCAATTGCTGTCAAAGACAATAAAATATTATTGGGTTTAACAAAGGGACTTTTAGAGTTTGACCCCATTACAAAAAGTGCCCATTATATTATCAATGATAATATCAGATTTAATTCCATCCTAGTTGATGATGCCGGGGCAATTTGGGCTGCCACCAGCAAAGGCTTAATGCATATCACAAAAGACACTTCATACTTTATTCAGGGAATTGAAAATCCAAATGAGCTATATGGAATAATAAGTGTTAAAAATAAATTATTTACAACAAGCCAAACAACACTTTATACGGTTGATTTAAAAGAATACGATCAAACAAAAAGCAATTATCTTAAATCCTATGATTTATCCGATGGTTTTCAGGGTAACGGCCCACATCAAAATGCTTTTTTTACCGATTATGAAAATAATATCTGGTTACCCGCATCAACGGCTGTAGTTAAAATTTTCCCGAGCCAATTCGAAAACAATAGTCAACTTTTAAATACAGAAATTGTTGATTTCGGTATTTCTGATGGAAAAACAGATTTCATTTCTCTAAATATAAACGAAGATTTAGCCATATCATATTCGCAAAACAATGTTAAATTAACCTTTGTTGCAGTAAACCAGATAAACCCTGAAAAAACAGAATACTCTTTTACCTTGGAAAATAGTAAAAGGAAATGGCATGCTGTGCAAAAAGAACGTTACGCTTCATTTATCAACTTGCCTCACGGAAATTATATATTCACAGTAAAGGCATCTTCTGAAAATTCATTTGAAAAGTCGCAGGAATCAGTCCTGTTTTTTACCATTCGCGCACCATTTTGGTATCAATGGTGGTTCTTAATTTTTGTATTCTTTTCATTTACCGGGATGGTTATTGGTGTGATTAAATTTGTCAAACTCAAAGAACAGAAAAAAAAATATATAAAAACCGAACTGCTTCAACTTAAAAACATCGCTTTATCCCTTCAAATAGATCATCATTTTATTGCCAATTGTACCTCAAAAATTGTGATCCTAAACGAGTCCGGAAACTTTAATGAAGCAAACAATTATACTCGTACATTCTCAAATTTTCTTAAATCGAACCTCAAACACCTTAGGGCAGATGAAATTACTTTGGAAGATGAATTAACGATTATTAAACACTATGTTGAACTTGAACAGTTGTATGGCAAAAGATTTAAATTTGATCTGAACCTAGATAAAAACATTGAACCAACACAAATAAATATTCCTCCTTTTTTGATTCAGCCCTTGGTGGAAAACGCGATTAAACATGGCGCCAAAAAATGTGATGAGGGTATTGGTGAAGTATCAATTGAGATTCAATCAATCAATAAACAACTTTTCATAAATATATCCGATAATGGGCCGGGAATGGACAGCAAAAATGAATTTACCGATGGAAATAGGTTGAGCCTGGATATCATCAAGGACAGATTGAGGTTAATTGGGAAAAGTGCAGGAATAAATTTTAACAGCTCTGAAAAAGGCACAAAATTTATTATTACTTTACCATTGTAATTTTAAAAATATGATCAATGCAGTAATCATCGACGACGAACCTTTCCACAGCAACCATTTAAAAAAGTTATTAACTGAATATTGTCCAGAAGTTAGTATTATTAAGGAAATAAGTTCCGGGAAGAAAGCCATTAAAGATTTGGCAAAACAAGATTTCGATTTGGTTTTTTTCGATGTGATGTTGGGAGACATGACCGCTTTTGATGTCCTTAAACAAATTGCTGATTATCGGTTCCATATTATTTTTATTACCGCTTATGATGATTTTGCGATAAATGCCTTTAAAGTCAATGCCATCGATTATCTCCTAAAGCCCATTGAAGGAAAGAATTTACAAAAAGCTGTTGAAAAAGCTATGAAACAAATCTTTTCGGAAAACGAGAAACATAATTTATTGTTTGATTTTAACCTGTCAAAATCAAAATGTATTTGTATTTCCGAAAGTAATTCATATACATTTATCCCATGCACAAGTATTCAATACTGCAAATCGAGTGGGAATTACACCGAAATATTTTATGAAGAAAGCGGTGTACAACAAAAAGTGCTTGCCACCAAAAATCTTCTGTATTTTGAAAAGAAACTTCTTAACTACCAATTCATACGCATTCATCAATCGGTATTGGTGAACCGTGAAAATATCCGTAAAATAATTAAAAAAACGGGCGAATTGATTTTGAATAATGAAATGAAGTTTGAGATAGCCCGCAACCGGAAAAATGCAATTTTAAAATTACTCATAGAATAAATACCTATTTGCATTTCTTCCCTTTTCTTTGGAAACCCATAAATCCAATCTCAAAATAACAGAATCAATGCTGCTTATAACCAAATATTAAGTGGTTATTCTTATTAAATGACTGATTGATTGCTTATAGTAAATTTGTTTGTAAGCCCAGTATTGCAACACCAATATTCAAATTAACGATAAGTTATAATGAAAAAATTCATCCCAATTTTATTCTTAGGAATAATTTTAAGCTCAATAATTTATGTAAGCTGCAAAAAAGAAGTCGCAAAAGTTATTCCTGCCATTAAAGCATTAGCTGTGACTAACATTACAGCAAACTCAGCTACATCGGGAGGAGAGGTTACTGCAGATGGCGGTGCACCAGTAACAGCTCGTGGAATGTGCTGGAGCTTAAACCAAAACCCAACTACTGTAGATACTAAAACAAGCAATGGTTCAGGTATAGGCAGTTTCACAAGTTCGATAACCGATTTAACTCCGGGTACAACCTATTATATAAAGGCATACGCCATAAACTCCGTTGGAACTTCATACAGCAGCCAATCAACATTTACAACTTTGGCTTTGGCACCTGTTTTAACCACTACTGACTTGACCGCTGTTACTTCTACTTCAGCAAATAGCGGTGGTAATATATCCAACGATGGTGGGTCTCCGGTAACAGCACGTGGAGTATGCTGGACCACTACTCAAAACCCAACCATTGCTGATAGTAAAACAACAGATGGCACAGGTACAGGTGAATTTACAAGTTCCATTACGGGATTAACTCCCGGGTCAACTTATTATATCAGAGCTTATGCCACCAATAGCATAGGAACTTCGTATGGAAACCAAATCAGTACAACCACAACTGCTATTCTACCAACTGTAGCTACTACTCCTGTTACAGCTATAGCTTCAACAACAGCTACAAGTGGAGGTAATATCACCGATGATGGGGGAGCTGCTATAACTGCCCGAGGAGTTTGTTGGAGCATTACACAAAACCCTACCATTGCTGATAATAAAACTACAGATGGCACAGGCACAGGCGTTTACACCAGTTCCATGACTGACTTAACTCCCGGTGCAACTTATTACATCAGGGCTTACGCCACCAATAGCATAGGAACAGCTTATGGAAACCAAATAACAATTACAACTTTGGCTATTTTACCGACAATCACAACTACTGCTGTAACTGCTATTACATCAGCAACGGCAACAAGCGGTGGTAATATTACAAACGATGGAGGTGCATCAGTGACTTCCCGAGGAGTTTGTTGGAATACAAGCCAAAACCCGACCACAGCCGATAATAAAACCTCAAATAGCACAGGAACAGGTGTATTCACAAGTTCTCTGACAGGATTAACACCGGGAACGACTTATTATGTAAGGGCTTATGCAACAAATAGCATCGGTACATCCTATGGTAGTCAGGCCACCTTCACAACTTTGTCTGTACTTCCTGTTTTGGTCACTACAGATGTTTCATCAATTACCTCCACAACTGCAAGTAGTGGCGGTAATATTATTTCTGATGGTGGAGCACCTGTTACTTCCCGTGGTGTTTGTTGGAGTACTTCTTCCTCTCCTATAATTACCGACAGTAAAACCATCAATGGCAATGGAACAGGATCCTTTACTTCAAATTTATCAGGTTTAACGGCTAATACTTTATACTATGTTAGAGCCTACGCCACAAATAGCCAGGGGACAGCATATGGCAATCAATTATCTTTTTTAAGCACAGTTGGAGTTACTGGAACTTTTACCGACTCAAGAGATGGGAAAATTTATAAAACTGTTAAAATAGGTAGCCAAACCTGGATGGCCGAAAATCTGGCTTACCTGCCCGCAGTAAGCCCATCATCAAATGGGTCTGAAACTGCACCTTATTATTATGTATATGGTTACGAAGGAACCAGTGTAAGTTCAGCAAAAGCTACTGCTAATTTCGCAACTTATGGTGTTTTGTATAATTGGCCTGCCGCAAAGACAGCTTGCCCCAACGGTTGGCATTTACCAAGTGATGCCGAATGGACAACCCTTACAACTTATTTGGGGGGCGAAAGTGTTGCGGGAGGTAAACTAAAAGAAACAGGCACAAGCCATTGGCTAAGCCCGAATACTGGAGCAACCAATAGCAGCGGCTTCACGGCTCTACCGGGTGGTGGCCGTAACGGTTATGGTGGTTTCTACGTTATTGGCAGCCAAGGTCACTGGTGGAGTTCTACAGAGTACTATACATACTATGCCTGGAGCCGGACAATCTACAATGGTAATGAAGGTGTAAGCCTTTACTACAACTATGAAGGAAATGGGTTTAGTGTTCGTTGCATAAAGAGTGAGGGGCAAACATCAACCCTACCAACTGTTACCACAAGTTCAATTTCAAATATAGATCAAACTACTGCCACTGGAGGTGGGAATGTTACTAGTGATGGAGGAGCATCAGTGACTGCAAAAGGAATTTGTTGGAGCACTTCTTCCTCTCCTACAATAGCCGACAGCAAAACTATAGATGGTAACGGATTAGGAACTTTTAGCTCTAATATAACAGGGTTATCTGGAAATGTTCAATACTATGTTCGTGCTTATGCTACAAACAACCAGGGAACTGCTTATGGAAACCAAGTAACATTTACCACAGAACAGGCATTGTCACAACCAACTGTTACCACAACCTCAATTACAAGCATTACCCAAACCACCGCTATCGGTGGGGGAAATGTTATGACTGATGGTGGAGCACCTGTTACTTCCCGTGGTGTTTGTTGGAGTACATCTACTTCTCCAACTACTGCCAACAGCAAAACTACTGATGGGACAGGAACAGGTACTTACACCAGTTCAATTACTGGATTAGTTCCTGGTACAACTTATTATATCAGAGCTTATGCAACAAATAGCCAAGGAACTACTTATGGTGTACAGGTTACCTTTACTGCACTTTTAGGCGGTGGCACTGGTAACGTAACGGATGTTGAAGGCAATGTTTATCAAACTGTTACCATTGGTACACAGGTGTGGATGGTTGAGAACCTTAAAACAACAAAGTACCAAGATAATACATCTATCCCGTTGGTTACCGACAATGCTGCATGGAGCAACTTAATAACCCCCGGTTATAGTTGGTATAACAATGATGCAGTAAATAAAGCTACTTATGGAGCATTGTACAACTGGTACACCGTGAACACAGGTAATCTTTGCCCAACAGGATGGCATGTGCCTACTAATACCGAATGGACAACCCTCACAAGCTATTTGGGTGGTACGAGTATTGCGGGTGGCAAATTGAAAGAAACTGGCACAAGCCATTGGCTAAGCCCAAATACAGGCGCAACCAACGAAACAGGCTTTTCAGCAGTTCCGGGTGGCGACCGTAACGACCTCACTGGAAGATTTTACAACATTGGGTTTGGTGGTAACTGGTGGAGTTCCTCAGAGACTGGTACAGAGTATGCCTGGTCTAGGGGAATGGGCTACTATGACAGCGATGTCTATGTCTCAAGCTATCGTAAGCAAAGCGGGCTTTCTGTACGTTGTATTAAGGGTGATAACTATCCTCAACAAATTCCTGTCTTAACAACTACCACTCCAACAATCATTTCTGCTGGCTCCGTTCAAAGTGGAGGTAATATCACAAGCGATGGTGGAGCTGTAGTGACTTCCCGTGGAGTATGCTGGAGCACGAGCCAGAACCCTACAACGGAAAATAGCAAAACAACGAATGGAACAGGCACAGGCATTTTCACAAGTACCATTACAGGATTAACTGTCGGTGCAACCTATTACATAAGAGCTTATGCCACTAATAGTATTGGAACTGCTTATGGAAACCAGATAAGTACTACCATAACGGCAATCATACCAACCATAACAACTACTTCTTTAACAGCTATTACATCAACCACTGCAACTAGTGGAGGTAATATAACCGATGATGGAGGAGCAGCAGTGACTGCCCGAGGGGTTTGCTGGAATACAAGCCAGAACCCAACAATCGCAGATAGCAAAACAACGGATGGAACAGGCACAGGTATTTTCACAAGTTCTATTACAGGATTAACTCCCGGTGCAACCTATTATATCAGGGCTTACGCCACCAATAGCATCGGAACTGCTTATGGAAACCAGATGAGTACTACCATAGCGGCTATCATACCAACAATAACAACCATTAATGTTACAGACATTACATCAACCACTGCATCAAGTGGAGGTAATATCACTAGTGATGGTGGAGCACCAGTAACTGTGCGAGGAGTATGCTGGAGCACGAACCAGAACCCTACTACGGCAGACAGCAAAACCTCTGATGGAACAGGAACTGGCATATTTACAAGTTCCCTTACAGGATTAATAGTAGGCACAACATATAATTTAAGAGCCTATGCTACTAACTTAGTAGGCACTGTTTATGGCAACGTTATATCGTTTCATATACAGATTAGTGAGATAATCTTTAATCCTAATATAACTTATGGAACAGTAACTGATACTGTTGGGAATGTGTACAAAACAATAATAATTGGCACGCAAACTTGGATGGCTGAAAATTTGAGAACTACCAGGTACAAAAATAATTTATCTATCCCATTGGTTACCGATCATATTACTTGGAGCAACAAAACAAACTCAGCTTATTGTTGGTTTAACAATGATGCAGCAACTTATAAATCTACTTATGGAGCATTGTACAACTGGTACACCGTGAACACAGGTGATCTTTGCCCAACAGGTTGGCATGTACCTACGGATGACGAATGGACAACCCTTACAACCTATTTGGGAGGTATAAGTGTTGCGGGTGGCAAATTGAAAGAAACTGGCACAAGCCATTGGCTAAGCCCAAATACAGGAGCAACCAACGAAACAGGCTTTTCAGCCGTTCCGGGTGGCTACCGTGGCGACACTGGGTTGTTCTTCTACTCTGGGCGCGAAGGTGGATTTTGGTGGAGTTCTACAACGTCCAATACGAGCGCAGCCTGGTATAGGATAATGTACTTCGGTGGCTACAACGTAGGTCGGAACTACGACTCTAAAAAAGATGGGGCTTCTGTTCGTTGTATTAAGGATTAAATATTTACTAAACTCAACCCTATGATCTTATAACAAGTTACTATCAAATTATTAAAACTCCTATCAAACCTAACATTTAGAATATGAATACAATTAATGATTCAAGAATGAAAAAAATTGCAATAGATATTTTTGAGGTATCTAAATTATTTCCTGGTAAAATAAAGGTGAAACAGATGGAAGAACCAGTGCCTAAGGAAGAAATTATGATAGATTTTGATTGTGATTTTGAAGCAGAATACCAAATTGACAATCAAGCTGTTATTGAGAAAATTAAAGAAATTGCAAAAAGAGGTTATGATGATCATGTTATTGTAATAGCAAATAAGCAAGAGTTGAAATATGAATTGTATTCCCATAGTGGTTCGAATTATTCTAAATCTTCCGCAACTTCAACCTATTCAAAATCATCCGGTAATAGTGGCGGGTGTTTTATAGCAACTGCTGTATATGGGACTCCTTATGCCAATGAAGTTATCATCCTTAAAGAATTTAGGGATAATTGGTTATTGAATTTCAGATTCGGAAAAATATTCATAAAGTTCTACTATCTTATTTCACCTCCAATAGCCAATAAAATTTCTAAAAGCAAATTACTAAAGACTTTTACAAAAATTACATTAATAATCCCTGTAATTAAAATTGCAAAACATTTTAAAAGAAAGTAAATTTAACCATGTCAACAATTAAATCTGGCGATCGATGTGCCGATTGCCCTCATTGTAAAGTATGGTCGAGCGACCATAAAAAGGCAAGTTGCACTCTTTATACAAGCGATCAGGGGTTCCATCCTGACAGGCCAGCACCTGGCAAATGTGTAAATAAAGTTACCCGCAAATATTAATATCAAAAATATGAATTATGAATACCTTTAAAGTACATCAACTTAAAGTTCATATGACCCCTAAATCGGAAACCTTGTTAAAGTTTCCAGATATTGGGAATGTTGAATTTTCCTTTCCAACGACAATAAAAACAGTCCTTTTTATTTATTGTAACAACAGGGGCTTTGATGAGTACGAATGTTGTGGAAGGCTTTATGCATCGGATAATCCAAAAGAAACTGGAGAGCTTCACATCGGGAAACTTTTTATTACATTTAGTGGGAGTTCCGAGGGTAAAAATTACAAAACCATCATTGAAATTTTGGAACATCATAAGGATGGTTCTTTTACTATTATAACAGAAGATGGGAAGAGAAATCATATTAAAAAATCGTATTAAAATATCATGATGGAATTAACCGGTAATTGTCCATTCTGCAATCACCCTATAGACCCAACAAACGTATCTGTTTTGTGTACGCAATGCGGGCAAATTAATGAACATCACAACATCATATTCAATTGTGATTTTTGTCATACAGATATTGATAAAATGGCTTGCCCAAACTGTAAAAAAGAGTTTACAGGAATATTACTTATTGGGAGCTATAAATATAAAACAAAATTTATTGAACCTTTTAACATCCCTCCGGTTGATAATTTTGAAGCAGCAAATTTCTTAAAAAAAATAACAGGGGATGAAGAATTCGATTTTATATGGGATGAACCACCAAAAGCAATGATGGTATACGAGTTGAAATATGCTTATCCGGAATATAGTTATGCACATGGGATGCTACTATCTATTAGTATTGATTTATGGGAGCATTTATTAAGTAGCGGTGAATTTAGCACAATGGAACCATATTTAAAAAAATACGTTATCGGGAGCATCACCATTGAGTATGGTGGAAACCTCCCAACTACAAGAATTAAGGCCAAGCCCTTAAAACTTTAATTATTCAACTAATAACCAAAAACATAAAAATATGAGCGATTTTTATAGTTGTCCAAACTGTGGGCGAAAAGCAGAAAAATCAGTTTCATCCAATCATTTCCCCTTACACACTTGCCGTAAATGTGGGAGAAAATATTGCAGTAATTGCGGTAATGGAAGCGGAACAATTTGTCCTAAATGTGGATCAACGGATTATTCTGACTATGATAAAGTATATTCAAAATAGATACCATGGGGCTAATTTATACTAAAAGTTTTGGAGGTGGCACTTGTGTTGGACGAATTGATAATTCCGGTAATGTTTATACTGGGTCATTTGGTGGTTCATACAAAGGAAAAGTCGATTCAAACGGATATGTTTTAACCCCAAGCTTATCGGTTGTTGGGAGGATAAATTCAAATGGACAGGTTTATTCTGGTGCTATCGGCGGTAGTTATAAAGGTAAAGTTGATTTATCCGGAAATATCTATGACAATAGTGGGTTTTTATTCGGATCAATAATTGCTAAAGCAGAGCCCCCCAATCAAAGAGCAGGAGGGGCTGCATATTTGATACTTCTAAGATAAGTGTAAAATTTTAAACTACTTTCACCAAAAAATAATTTTTTTTCCCTTTCTGAATCAGGATGTATTTTTTGTTTAGAAGATCTGTTTCGGAAATTTCGTAAGCATCATTCACTTTTTCTTTGTTGACAGAAACCCCATTATCCTTTAACATTCTACGAGCTTCTCCCTTTGATGTAAATATGTTTGTAATATCAGAGAGAAATTCGATAATTCCGATTTTACCATTCACCAATTCACGATTTACTTCACTCTGTGGAACGCCCTCAAAAACGCCCAACAAAGTACGCTCATCCAATTTTTTTAAACTTTCGGTAGTTCCCTTGCCAAACAGGATTTCAGAGGCTTCAACGGCCTGAATATATTCTTCCTCTGAATGTACCCGAACGGTAATATCTTTTGCCAACGCTCTCTGCAATTCACGTAAATGAGGAGCTTCAGCTTGTTGCTTTAATAATTCTTCAATTTCTTTCTCTGTAAACAAAGTAAATATTTTGATGTATCGGGCAGCATCTTCATCCGAAGTATTTAACCAGAATTGATAAAATGCATAAGGTGATGTTCTTTCCGGATCGAGCCAAACATTGCCCGTTTCAGTTTTCCCAAATTTACCCCCATCCGCTTTTGTCACAAGGGGAGTGGTTAACGCAAATGCTTCGCCTCCTGATTTTCTGCGAATTAGTTCTGTACCTGTTGTAATGTTGCCCCACTGATCGGAGCCGCCCATTTGAAGCTTGCAGTTTTTATTTTCGTAGAGCCAATAAAAATCATAGCCCTGAACCAATTGGTAGCTGAATTCAGTAAAAGATAATCCGAATTCAAGCCGTTTCTTCACCGAATCTTTTGCTAACATATAATTGATGGTAATGTGCTTGCCGATGTCACGGATAAAATCAAGGAAGTTGTAATCTTTAAACCAATCGTAATTATTCACCACAATGGCTGAATTTTCGCCACAATCAAAATCCAAAAATTTTACCAATTGCCGTTTCTGTCCTTCTAAATTAAAATTCAAGGTTTCCATATCCAGCAGGTTTCGTTCTTGCGATTTACCTGAAGGATCACCAACCATTCCTGTGGCCCCACCAACCAAAACAACAGGTTTATGACCCGCCAATTGGAAATGCTTAAGCAACATTAAGGTTGCCAAACTTCCAATATGCAATGAATCGGCTGTTGGATCAAACCCAATATAACCGGCGGTCATTTCTTTTGCTAATTGTTCTTCAGTGCCCGGCATGACATCATGAATCATGCCCCGCCATTTTAATTCATCAATAAAATTCATTACTTAGTTTTCTTGCAAATATAAAACTTAATGGGATATAGAGCAGGATGGATAAAGCAGATATTAAAATCCCTTTTCGACTTTCTGAAATTATGTAACTTTGTAAAATGAATTTTGTAACAGGAGGAACGGGATTATTAGGCTCACATTTGCTATATGATTTACTAAGCAGGGGTGAAAAAGTAAGTGCCTTAAAAAGAACCTCAAGTAATATTGAGCAGGTGAGGAAGGTGTTTTCCTATTATAGACAGGAAGGTGATGATTTGTTTAATCAAATTGTATGGGTAGATGGGGATGTTTTGGATCTTTACTCATTGAAAGAAGCCCTGGAAGGAATAGATCATGTATATCATTGTGCGGCGATTGTATCTTTTGATGCAAAAAAACGAGAACAAATCATACAGGATAATGTGTCTGGAACGGCCAACCTGGTTAATGCCTGTTTAGACCAACGAATAAAAAAATATTGTCAGGTTAGTTCAATTGCCGCTATTGGAAAATCAGAAATATCAGGCACAATAACTGAGGACGGTCAATGGCAAAATTCTAAAAATAAATCTGCTTACTCAATAAGTAAGCATCTTTCGGAAATGGAAGTATGGCGTGGAATAGCGGAAGGACTTAATGCCGTTGTAGTAAACCCAAGCATTATACTTGGCCCTGGAAACTGGAATTCAGGGAGTTCTAAAATTTTCTCGACTATTTATGGTGGGTTGCGTTTTTACACAAAAGGCGTTACCGGCTATGTTGATGTACGAGATGTCAGTAAAGCGATGATTTTGCTAATGAAAAGTGATATTAACAGTCAACGATTTATTGTGAGTTCTGAAAATCTTTCGTATGAATATGTCTTTAAAAAAATGGCATCAAATTTAGGAGTTAAAAAACCGGATATTTATGCACGAAAGTGGGTGAGTGAATTAGGTTGGAGAATTGCTAAACTCAGAGAATCAATATTTAATAAACCGGCACTGCTCTCGCGTGAAAATGCAAGGACTGCGCATAAATCATCTTATTATTCGTCTCAAAAATTGATCGATCATTTAGATTTTAAGTTTATACCCATCGAACAATCAATAAAAGATATTTCGAGGTTATTTTTAAACGAGTTTAAATAGTTTGAATCTTTAATAAAGATATCACCATTCAAATATATTCTTAATTTTACACAATTAAACTTTTAACCTTATTAAGTTAATATCATGGAAAAAATTGGAATCATTTATTGGCCAAAAAACGGAAATGCAGAAGCTACTGCACAAAAAATTTACGCTCATTTCAATGAGTCTGATGCAGATTTGATGGACATTACCGCTGTTAAAGCAGAAAATTTAAATAAGTACGATTTAATTATCATTGGAGGTTCAACAGTAGGTGCTGAAATTTGGGAAGAGGCTAAACCAAATAATAAATGGAACGTCTTTTTTAAATCCCTGGATGAATTTAATTTAGAAGGAAAGAAAGTGGCACTGTTTGGTTTAGGTGATCAGGTACTTTATCCCGAAAATTTTGTTGATGGTTTATCAGTAATTTATGATGAGATGAAAAAGAGACGCGCTAAATTAATCGGAGCATGGCCACTTGAAGGTTATTCCTTTACAGATTCAAAAGCTATTGAAAATGATCAATTTTTAGGCTTGGCTATTGATGAAGATAACGAAAGTGAACTTACCGATATTCGAATAAATAAATGGTTGGCTCAACTTAAAAAAGAAATGATTTAATTCTTGATCAAATTACTATAATGATTATAACGGTCTAAGATTTCAACAACGAAATTATAAGGCTCAGATCCTCTGCAATATCCATATCTTACCACACTATCCCGATAATAGACCGGATTGGATTTTTGCAATAGAAAAGTATCTACATTATTGGTCCAGACATTTGGATCGCGATCATATTTTTCGGCCAGGCGCCGGGCATCCCAAATATGTCCCAGACCAACATTATACGCTGCCAGTACAAATTTTTTCCGCTCTAAACTATCCGAAACAACATCCTTAAATTGTGTGTCGAGCCAATGCATATATTTAACTCCCGCTTCAATCTGTTCGGAAGGGGATGAAAGACTATCTATTCCAAATATTTCTGCTGTTTCAGGCATTAATTGCATCAGGCCAAAAGCGCCTCTCCACGATTCAACCTGTGTTCTAAAACCGGATTCCTGATAAACAATTGAAGAAAGAAGCTTCCAATCCATGCCATATTTGGCACTTATATCCTTGATGATCTCATCATATTTAGAAATCTTACCACCACCTATAGTATGAAATTCACTTCGAGCATAATTAACTGTTCTTGGATTTTTAAAATATTTATTATACAATAAACGAGCTGTATACGTATTTTTAAATTCATTCAGCCAATTGTTTAATTCCCGTTTAAAATCATCATCCCTCAGGCGAATACCCCAGGCAATATTTTGTGGAAAACTAACTGCTGTATTAACATCAATATCAGGATGAAAATTTTGGTTAACCAATGCAATGTGCTCATCACTAATTGTATAGTCAATTTCACCTAACGCGACAGCAGTAATTAATTGTTCAACTTCCCTATTGTCATCCTCAATAATATTAATTGTTTGGCCTATTTCATTTGATAAATTTTCAAGGCGTCCTTTAAAAGAAGAGGTTTTTTGTATCACGATTGTTTTTCCGGCCAATTGCAAAGGATTGCGTATGAGCCGGCTTTCAATTTCATCATTGGTTTCTAATTTTCGCCAGTTTTCAGGTTTACGCTGTACCAATACCTGTACTGTCTGATTCAGCGGATCTGTAAAATCAATAAACTGATTTCTTTCATTTGTTATAGTCAATCCTGTTGCAATAATATCAACCTCTCTGTCTTGCAATTTGCGAAAACTCTCTTCCAGGTTATTATTCGTTACAATTTCAAGCTTTACTCCTAAATGTTCTGTAAAAGCTTTGAGAAGCTCGAATTGATAGCCCATTGGCTGCCCCCGATAAATAAAATAATTGGTTGAATTGTAATCTATCAAGGCTGTTAGCTTACCGCTTTGTTGGATCAGCTCCAACGTATTTATCCTTTCAACCTCTTTTCCGTAAACAAAATCCCGTATTTCATCTTTATAAAAAAATGCAACTGAAATGATGAGGCTAAGAGATAAAAGTGGGAAGATTAACCAATTATATAAAAGGCTTCTTTTCATCCGTTATTATATATGTTAATATTGCTTGGATTGCCTGTTCCGGCTCTTGGCGAAAGTAGTTTCCTGAGATATTTACATCCTTGTGTATTCTAAATATGCGGGATGCTTGTTTCATATTTTGTTTTAATATCAAGCGACAAAATTAGGCATTATCACAATATGAGTGATATAAATTTTGTTAAAAAGCCTTAAAACCATGTGACCAAAACTGCTGAATCACGCTATTTTCCTATACTTCCACGTAGCTAAACCAAGAATTATAAAAGCGTAAATTAAAAGGGAAGCAAAGGATTTCCATATATCAATAAACCCTGAACCTTTCAGTAAGATCATTCGAATGACCCGCATAAAATATGCTGTGGGATTAATAATATTTACTTTCTGTGCCCAAACAGGCATGCTTTCTGTCGGGGTAAAAATTCCGCTCATCATGATAAAAACAATCATGATGAAGAAATTGACAAACATTACCTGTTGTTGAGTTGAGGAGAGGGTGGAAATAAACAGACCAATTCCCAGTGCCACTAAAAGATAAACAGCAGCGAATAGAAAAAGCAATGGCAAACTGCCCAACATTGGAATATTAAAAATCAACTTTCCGATGCTTAATCCAAAAGCCAATTCAAATAATGCTATACATAAAAATGGAAATAATTTTCCAACAATAAATTGATATTTTTTGATTGGGCTTACGTTTATCTGTTCTATGGTTCCCATTTCTTTTTCACGAACAAGGTTTAAGGCTGTTAAAAACATGCCTATTAAAGTGATAAGAATCCCAAGGATGCCGGGAAGCATATAAATTTTATAATTCATTTCAGGATTGTACCAAAAAGAATACTCGATATTGATATTTGATTGAGCCGAAGGAGGATTGATATTGATATTTTCGACGATAACATCCCTGTTATAATCAGCAATTACGGATGAGGCATAAACATTGGTAAGCCCTGCTGTTGTTCCATTAATGGCATTAATTAACAATTGAACATTCGCTGTATTTTCTTTTAATAAATCATGTTCAAAACCGCCGGGGATATTCAGGATAAAATCAGCCTTATCTGCTTCTAAGAGTTCTTCCGCCTCCCTTTGTGAAAAAGTATTCAGTTGAATTTGAAAGAAGGGCGAACCTTTAAATTTACCAATCAATTTCCTTGATTCGGAAGATAAATCCTGATCTACAACAACCATGTCAATATTTTTCATTTCAAAAGTTGCTGCAAAAACAAGGATCAATAGCTGCACAATTGGCAACAGAAAAATGATTGGCAACATTGTTTTGTTCCTGAAAATCTGGATGAACTCCTTACGAATAATATGAATGATCGTATTCATTATTCAAGTCTTACTTTAAACTTTTTCACACTCAGGCTAATAAAAATGAAAGTCATTCCAATCAGGATAAGGCTCTCTTTCCATACAAAGAGCAAGCCGGTTCCTTTTATCATTACATTTTTCAGGATAACAATAAACCATCGTGCAGGCATGATATGACTAATCCACTGCAAAAGTACCGGCATGTTTTCAATCGGAAAAATAAAGCCGGATAAAAGAATGGTGGGTAGCATTAAGGCCATCATGGAGATAAACATGGCTACCTGTTGATTTGGGCTTACGGTGGAAATTAATATTCCCAATGATAATGACATTAGAATAAACAACATGCTTTCTCCCAATAACAGCATGAGGCTTCCTTTAACAGGCATTCCAAAAACAAAATAACCTAATAAAAGAATTGTGATTGCATTAATAAAGGACAATACAAAGTAAGGTGTTACTTTTCCTAAAATAATTTGTAAGGGTTTTAATGGTGACACAAGCATTACTTCCATGGTTCCCATTTCCTTTTCCCGGGCAATAGAAATGGAAGTCATCATGGCTGAAACCAACAACAGAATTAATGCCATGGTGCCGGGAACAAACATATAAACTCCTTTTAATTCCTCATTATACAACATACGGGTTTGCGGAATAACCTTGATATTTAGATTAGGCCCCTTATTTAAGCTCAAAGCATAATCCTGAATGATGGCCCGTGTATAATTTAATATCAGATTAGCCGTATTTGCATCTGAAGCATCCGTAATAATCTGGATATTTGCTTGTCCTGTTTTACTAAGGTTTGCAGAAAAATTAGGTTCAAAAATGATGACTTCACGAACTTCTCCTTTTTTAAAAATCTCTTCAATTTGTTTTTCGGTATTCAAATTTTCTTTTAAAATAAAATACCCTGATGACAAAATTTTATTGGTTATTTCGGTTGTTATTTCGTCTTTTGAATGATCTAAAATCGCAATTTTGGCATTTTTTATTTCGCTTGTAACTACATACCCGAAAATTAGGATCAGGGCAATAGGTAAACCAAAAAGAATCAGCAAGGTTCTGACATCCCTGAAAATGTGATAAAACTCCTTTTGTACAAACGATCTGAATAATTTCATCTGATTATTTTCTTGCCAACTTTATAAAAACCTCATCCATTGATTTGGCTTGATACTTATTTTTTAAATTTTGTGGAGTGTCCAATGCACTTATTTTCCCATCTACCATGATTGAAACACGATCGCAGTATTCAGCTTCATCCATATAATGTGTGGTAACAAACACCGTTGTTCCCTGATGTGCCGTTTCATAAATTAATTCCCAAAATTGCCGACGTGTAATAGGATCAACACCACCTGTGGGTTCATCTAAAAAAACAATTTTAGGATCATGCATGATGGCCACTGAAAATGCTAACTTTTGCTTCCAACCCAAAGGGATGGAGCTTATAATTTTGTTTCCTTCATCGGCCAGATTCAATCTAACGAGAAGTAATTTTGTTTTATCCTGAATCTGCTTTTTGTTTAGGCCATAAATACCCCCATAAAAGCGAAAGTTTTCTGCAATGGTCAGGTCTTCGTATAAGGAAAATTTTTGGCTCATGTATCCAATATTGCGTTTGATTTTATTGGTTTCCGAATAAACGTCGAAGCCGGCAACCTGAATATCTCCTGAAGTTGGCGCCGACAATCCGCATAAAATTTTAATCGCTGTTGTTTTTCCTGCTCCGTTAGCCCCTAAAAAACCAAATATTTCACCCTTATAAACCTCAAAATTTAAGTCATCATTCGCAACGAAATGACCAAATTTCTTAACAAGATTTTTTACAGAAATAATGATTTCTTTAGATGTCGCCATGTTTAATTTCGTTCATAAATGCCATAAAACAATCCTCAATATCTGCCTCAACCATATTTAGTCTGATAATTTGATGACCTTTATTTTCAAGAAATGTTTTAATTTCCTGTTCCTCTAGTTCACCTTTGTTATAAGAAATATGGATATTATCTCCAAACCTGAATGCTGAAACTACTTTTTTATTTTCATGCAGATGATTGATGATATCGTACATATTGTCAGTCCGAACTGCAGCAATCTGGTAAGGATATTCTGATCGAATATTTTTAGGCGTATCGATCTCCATTATTTTACCATTTTGCATCAGCGCAACCCGATCGCACAAACTTGCTTCATCCATATAAGGGGTTGACACAACGATGCTAATTCCAAAATTTTGCAGGTTTTTCAGCATTTCCCAAAATTCCTTTCTTGAAACAGCATCTACACCCGTAGTTGGTTCATCTAAAAACAATACTTCTGGCTTATGAATCAATGCACACGAAAGGGCTAATTTTTGCTTCATCCCACCCGAAAGTTTTCCGGCAGGACGATCCTTAAATGGTTCAATTTGCTGATAAATATCCTTGATGAGGTGATAATTTTGTTTTGGAGTGGTATTAAAAATACTGGCAAAAAAATTGAGGTTTTCTTCAACAGAAAGATCCTGATATAAAGAAAACCTGCCCGGCATATAACCAATAATATTGCGGATTTTTTTGTAATCTTTAACTACATCAAATCCTTCTACGGTAGCATAACCGGAGTTGGGGATCAAGAGCGTTGTCAGTATTCGAAATAAGGAAGTTTTGCCTGCCCCATCGGGTCCGATAAATCCAAACAATTCACCCTTTTTTACCGAGACATTTATTCCTTCGAGTGCGACTACTTTATCATACTTCCGAACTAAATTTTCTACAACTACTGACAACGCGCTCATTTAATCAATCAATATTTTGGTAATGTTATTTTACCCTCGTCCAATAGGTCGTTTTTCCTAAAAGAGTTACACCTATAAATCCCCTGATTTTTAATTTATCTTTTTCGACAAATTTCATATAACAGCTGTATGTTTTACCGGTTTTTGGATCGTAAATTTTACCATCTTCCCAACTCTCTTTACCATCAAAAACAAAATTTGTCAGTATTTCCAGTCCTAAACGTGGTCTGCTTCTCAGGCTTTCATCAGGGTTAAGTTTATCCAACTTCTCCATACCGGTTTCAGGATCAATATTGTCTTTGATCCAAATAACTTTGCCGAAAAATTTATTATCCACTTTTGTAACTTCAATATGTGCATCTTCATCTTCATTAAGCCAAGTTCCAATTACTGCATCAGCACTTACATTTTGAGCAACAACATTTGATATTGCAAACAAAACAGTTGCAAATAACATTAAGATAATTCTCGTTTTTTTCATGATTAGGTTTTTATTGATTAATAATAGTTTTAAACCTGATTTCTCCAGGCATCCCAATTTTTAAAGTGCCGTCGTTTGCGACGTTCACCTTCATTGCATACACTAAATTAACTCTTTCTTCTTTAGTTTGAATGGTTTTGGGTGTAAACTCAGCTTTTGATGAAATCCAGCTCACCTTTCCATTCAATTGTTTGTAATCATTACCATCGTCGATAAGTACCAGGACCTCTTGTCCTAATTTAACTTCTGCTAATTGGTTACCACTAATATAAACTTTTAATTGCAATTCATTCAAATCAGCAATTTTATATAATGGTTTTCCGAAGGAAGTAATTTCTCCCTCTTCAGCAATTTTAGTCAATACCGTTCCACTTATTGGATTAATTATTTGACAATTGGAAATACTCTCCGAAACCTGGTCGCGTTGCTTTTTCAATGATTCAATTTCGCTCATCACACTTTTACGTTGTGATCGAATGGACAGTATTTGCTTGTCCAAAACTTTCAGGTTTCCGTTAATATCATCCAATTGCTTTTGAGTAGCTGCCGATTCTTTGAACATTTGTTCAATTCTGACCTGATCCTTAAGTGCATTTAGTTTTAATTGCTCCTGAACATTAATTTGAGCATCAAAATTATTAAGCTTTGAGGCCACGGTATTTATTGTTTCGTCAATTTGTTCTTTCTTTAGTACCAAACCTATTGAATCAATAAATCCAACAACAGTATTGGAAATAATCGATTGTCCTTCCTCTAAATTTAATTGCAAGAGCCTGCCATTGGCCTGAGCGGATATGATCACCTCAGTAACTTCAAAATTACCGAAAGCATCTGATTGATCCTTATCTGTAGCGCAGGAAATGAGGAATGAGAGTGTGGCGATAATTATTAATTTATTTTTCATGTGTTTATTTTTTATAATATTAAATCGGTCACATAGCTTGTCCCGATTAATCGGGAGAATACGCCATGAAATAAACATTCACGTTTTATGTGCAATTTTATTTCTCATGGCTATTTCATCCTTAATTATTTTATATTCTGATAAGAAATATATTTTAAGCTAATTGAGTTTACCCATTGTGTATTCATAATCGATTTTCGCATAACTTAATTGAACCTGATGTAGCTGAAGGCTCATGATTGCTTTGGTTTCAGCATTTTTTTCCAATAAATATTCGGTTGATGTTATTAAACCATTGTCAAATTGCGATGACGATGCTCTGGCAACATTTCTTTTCAAATTTACAATTTGATTGTCTTTCAATATCAAGCTTTCCAATCGTTGTATTTCACTTTGCTTTTTGATCAACAACAATTCCAGATTGGTATCAAAAACTTCTTTATTACTGTTAACCATTTGCGACTGGATATCCAGTGTTTTAAGCTCATTTTTTGTTTTTCCCCAATCCAATATTTTCCAGCTCAATTTAGCACCCACAACAAAATAGGGCTCAAAATCATTTGATAACATATTCAAAGCCGGACGCCCAAATCCTGCTTGCCCAAACCCTAAAACCATTGGTTTTCTTCTTAAACTTGTCATTTCTTTAAGCAGACTGATTTTTGATATTTGCAGGTCGAAAAGTGCCAATTCCGGGCGTATTTTATCCTCATCTGAAACAATTTTGGTTTCAGGAATTATAAATTCGTCATTTACCGTTAACTGAAGTCCGGTTAAAATATTCAGGTTTTTTATTGACGACTCAATACCCAAGTCCAGCTCAAAAATATTTTGTTCAATTTTAAGCAACTCTGCCATTAAATTATCCCTGTTTGAAGCCAACATTACCCCATTCTCGACAGCAGATATGATGGTGTTTAATTTCTCTCCCAATTCGTTTTGCAGCAGCAAAATGGCCTTTTTGTTTTCGTTAAGCAGAATGATATTAAAATAGGCAGTTTGAACCAGCTCCTTAACCTTATACAATGCTATTTCGATGTTTTGAACTTCAATGTCAGTATTGGCTTGTTCAAATTCTTTTTGTTTGTTTAAAGCACCGCCATCATAGATTAGTTGCGAAATATCAACATTTAATTTATACCAATCTTTACTTGTTTCAGGGATATTCATACCCGGTATACTAATTGGTAAGCTGGTTACATCTGATTGATATGAAACCTGCCCGTTTAGCATAAATTGCGGCAAAAATCCTGTTTTAATATTTTGAAGTTTAAGATTGTTAGCCGCGATCAATAATTGCTTTTGATTCGCTAAAGGATAATTTACTGAAGCATTGGTTAAACATTGATTCAGGTTCACACTTGGCGTATTCTGAGATAACAAAAATCCTGGCCAAATTACGATGAACCATATCATTATTTTCTTTATCATACTGATATTGCATTAATTATAAACTGACTAACTGCACTTTTTCTTTCCTCAATAAACGCTTTATATTTTATTTCGTTATTTTCCAGCAATATTCCTTTAATTATTGGTTTGGCAACAAAGGGAAAAATACATAATGCAAGAATATTTACGATCAATTGCCTGGCGTCAATTGAAATGATTTTACCTTTTTCCACTTCTACTTGTATTTGCCTGTTTAATTCATCAAACATCAGGTCAACCTCCAAATTATTTTCCTGAAAAATAGATTTAAATACTTCTGTTACATTCGCAGAGTTTCGATTTAATTCATGGATCACAAAGGCAGGAATGTATGGATTCTTTTGAAGGATGGTGTAATAAGTTTCTACAAAGATTTTAATTTTCTCAAATAAAGGAATATCGGCTATTATATTTGCCTGGACGATGGGAAAGAAGTGTTTAAATGCTGCCTTAAATACCTTCTCAAATAATTTTTGCTTTGTTCTGTAATAGTAATGTAAAAGGGATTTATTTATTCCAGCTTCATCAGCAATCTCTTGCATCCTTGTTCCATCTAATCCTTTTTTTAAAAAGACCTCGTGAGCCACATTAAGAATATGGCTTTCTGTTGTTTCATTGATATCTTTTTCCATAAACAATACTTAACCAAGTAATTTAACCATGTTGTTTAACCATGTGGTCAAATTTACAATAATATTTTGAAAAAACAAATTTTAAGCAATTTTTAAGTAATAAAAAAACCCCCTCGCTTTTGGCGAGGGGGTTTTTACTTGTAAATTCAATTAACTTTAGTTAGTAAAACCAACGTTTTGAACCATATTGGAGTTAGCTAACATTTCTGCTTGTGGAATAGGGAATGCATATTTATAACTTCCGTATGCAGGTCCGCCATGTTTTTGAAGAGTACTAATCAAAGGAATGCTTGAATGAGTACGAGCAAGATCATCGAATCTAAATCCTTCGAAAACAAATTCTCTTTTTCTCTCAAGCAAAATATTTGCTTTATTTGCTACAGTAAAAGCATTTGCATTTCTCCTTGAAGTCAACATATTTAGGTAAGTTAACGCAGTACCTGCATCACCTGTTTCAAGAGCTGCTTCAGCATAAATTAAAATTACCTCTTCGTAGCGAATTAAAGGAATATTATCTGAATAATCAGCTGATGGATATTTACCCATGTTCCTTAATTTGAAAGCTTTTGTTGGATCCGGATCCCAGTCGATCATGGCTTTTCCGCCAACTCTGCCACCTCTAACATCATTGTCATCAAAAATGTCAAGGAGTTCAGGTAAAGCACGGATGTCACCATAAGCATTACCACGGAAAATTTGTGATAAACCATTGATGTTATTGTTATCTGTACCACTGTAAGCTAATTCAAAAATTGAATTAACACCACCATCTGTTCTCCAGAAAGCAGCATATTGATTTGCCGGGCAAATTGAATAGGCACCAGAAGTAATAACTTCGTTGGCTAGGGTTTTTGCAGTTGCCCAATCTTCAAAATATAATGCTACTCGGGCTGCCAAAGCTTTGGCTCCATAAGTTGTCATATATTGTTTTGAAGGATTGTTTAAACTATTAGTCATCATAGATGCGGCAGTAGCCAAATCCTCCATAATAAACTGTTTACATTCTACTACAGTATTTCTGGTTGGAAGTAAAGATTCAGGGCCTCCTTTATAGGTTTTGATATAAGGAATACCTACGCCATTACCACCTGTAACATGCTGCTGACCATAAATCCTCAAAAGATCAAAATGACCTAGTGCCCTTAAGGCATAAGCTTGTCCGATGATGTGGTTGATTTTGGCTGCATCGCCTGTAATATTAGCTACGTCTATACCAATTATAATATTTGCGGATGCAATTACCCTATAAATTTGCGCCCATGTATCACCAACAGTTGCGCTTGTAATAAGCATATCCATTTCGGTTTCAGGTTGAAATCTACCGGAGTTTGCATCAGAGAATGATTCGTCTGCACGAATTGTACCAATAATAATCACATCTCTGCCATAGTAAGCAGTAGTGGTGATTCGGTTATATGCACCAAGTAAAATACCCTGTAAATCATCAGCAGTATTTATACTGGTAGCAACGTCTTTTTCCTGTGCTAAAGTAGGATCAAGTGCATCTTTGCCACAAGATGACAGACTGCCCAGAAAGGCAATCGCTATTATTGTATATATAAATTTTTTCATCATCTTTTAAAATTTTACGTTTAAACCAAAAACAATAGATTTAATAGGAGGAGTGGTCAATCCTGTGAAACCAGAAGCCTGAACTTCAGGGTCATATTTTAAATCTTTATCTTTTACCCAGGTCCATAAATTGGTTCCTCTAACATAGGCCCTCAATCCTGAAATCTTGAACTTAGAGATTATTGTTTCCGGGAAATCATACCCAAAAACGATATCTTTTAACCTCATATAATCTCCATCATATAAGAATCGGGTTGATGTATTTGAAGCAAGTTTTCCGTTATCCCACGACATTCTTGGAACATTAGTGATGTCACCTGGTTTTTGCCATCTTTCCATCAAATCCTGAACACCATTATAATTGTAGGTAACTAAAGTTCCTGCATTGTGCATATAACGTGACCAGTCTTCAAAAACCTGGTTTCCTCCCGAGAATGACATATTTGCATCTAAGAAGAATCCTTTATAATCAACATGGGCACCAAAACCTCCTGAATGAGTTGGAATTGCACTCTTACCTTGCCATGTAGCCAGAGCCTCTGCGTAAACACTGGTAGTAGCACCGTCAACACCATTCAGGTACCAAAGCGGAAAACCATTAGCAGGATCAACTCCGGCCCATTTTTTCATGTACCATTCGTTCATAACATGACCCGTAGCAATTCTTCGGGTAGCAGTTGAAATATTAATTTCTTCACCATTTCCATCCAAAGCCAACTCAGTAACCTCATTATCAACGGTACCAATATTAAAGGTAGCACTAACATTTAAATCAGTTGAACGAACAAGTTCCACATTAACAATGAATTCGACTCCTTTGTTAATCATGGCACCAATATTTTGTGTTATTGAATTGTGACCGGTTGTACGCGACAATGGTACATTTTGCAATAAGTCATAAGTTTTCTTGTGGAAGTAAGCAAAAGATCCATTAACCTTATTATCGAAGAATCCAAAATCAATACCTAAATCATAGTTTTTATTTTTCTCCCATGTTAGATTAATGTTTCCGTACTGGCTCGGGTAAACGGCTCCATTATCATCATAGTTAGCATCATACGCTAATAAAGCCTGGTATCCGTTAATTCCAATCGCAGAACTACCGCTTACACCATAAGATGCCCTAATTCTTAAATTGCTGATCCAATCCATATCAGAAAGGAAGTTTTCCTGACTCATATTCCATGCGGCACCTGCTGACCAGAAACTACCAAAACGTAAATCCGGAGAAAATCTTGATGAACCCTCACGTCTGAATGTAAAGTCGGCAATATATCGGCCTAAATAGTTATAGTTAACCATGCCTAAATAAGATAAGTTCATCCAGTCGTCAAAACTAGATCCGGCATCTTTGTTGGCACTGGTATTGTCGATATTGGTCAATCCATCGGTAGGTACGTTTTCACCGTATCCCCACAACCAATGGCTTTTATTCTTTTGATACTCCATTAACGCTTTAAATGAAAAGCGATGGTTGTCCTTATATATCCATTGATAATCGAATGAATTTTGTATTACCGAATTAAAGTTTCTTTCGATAGAAGCATAAGAGGTACCATTTTCCGGCTCTGAATCTCCATAGTTTTTGTTTTGATAGTTTTTATGATGAGCAAGGTTATAGTCCATGCTGACTCGGGAAGAGAATTTCAAATCTTTGATGATTTCCCATTCAAGAGTTGTGTTTGAAATCGCACGTGTTAAATCATTATAGGTTACGTCATGTTCTGCTAAATACAGAAAATTATAGTTTGAACCGGCTGTATTTAAGTTGGGTTCACCGTTTTCATCATAAGGCTGAATCCATGGTGAAAAGAAGAATGCTCCGGCACGAGGATTGGCAAAATATGCACTACCTTCAAGGAATCCGGTTTGATGTGTGTTTGAAACATTCACATTTGTAGAGAATTTAACGTTTTTTCTGAAGTTTCTGTTAAAATTTAAAGTACCGGTCATTCTTTCAAATTCCTGATTGATAACAGTTGCTTCTTGTTTCAAATAACTAAAAGAAGTGTAGAAAGACGATACATCATCTCCACCTGTTGCAGATAATGAAAGGTTCAATACCGGTGCATCTTTATTATCGGTTACGTCGTTCCAATTAGCTACAGGTCTCCCTGCATCGATCCATGCTTTTAGTTTACCATTATCCCTGCCGGTATTGGCCAGGTAATAATTAAGCGCACCATCTCTGGTAAAACCGGCAGTTGGGCCGTAAGTATTAAAAAGTGCATCCAGCATTAATTCTTCACGCTGAGCACCTGTTAAAGCCAACCTACCATCAACTGCTTCATTTTGAAAACCGTAAGTAGAATTAAAAGCAAATTGTGTTTTACCTGACTTACCTCTTTTGGTGGTAATTACAATTACCCCATTAGATCCACGGGCTCCATAAGCTGAAGTTGCAGAAGCATCTTTCAAAACGGTTAAAGATTCAATATCTGAACTGTTCAAAGAAGCAAGCGCACTTAATGAAGTTCTTGCAGATGATCCGGAAAAGTTATCATTTACAACAGGAACCCCATCAATAACAAATAAAGGTTCATTACCTGCCGTAAGTGAACCAACCCCCCTGATCCGGATATCCTGGGTAGATCCGGGAGTACCTGAAGTAGTAGAAATGGTTAAACCGGCCACTTTACCTTGTAGGGCTTGGTCAACTGAAGTTACAGGAATTTGCGCAAGTTGATCTCCGGCAATCTGAACGGTTGAACCGGTGATTTCGTTTTTACCTTTGGTTCCATAACCAACTACAATAACTTCACCCAGAAGAAACAAATCATCCTCCATTACAACATTAATTGTTGTTTGATTGCCGATGGTTATTTCTCGTTTTACCATCCCAATGAATGAAAATTCAAGAATGGTTGCAGATTGGGGAACATTTAAGCTATATGTTCCGTTTATGTCGGTTGTTACACCAATGGTGGTTCCTTTAACAACGACCTGAACACCAGGTATTGTAGAACCATCCGCTGCACTAGTCACCTTACCGGTGATAGTTCTACCCTGAGCAAATGCGAAATGCATACCCAGGAACAGGAATAATACAATAATTGTAAATCGTTTCATAAATATAAATTTTTATTAATTAAAAGGTTTCGTAGTTAAACATTCTTTTAAAGAGTTCTCGAAAAGAATTCAACTTCTTAAACTTAAGAAATTGATTATTCGAAATGGGTTTCATCATAGGCATTAATTTTTGTTATTAATTGATTTGTGTTAAATATATCTTAGCAAATATGGCATAAATATACGAGAATTTTGCACGTACAAATAACTGCAAAATTTTCCAATTTTCTTTATACTCTAATCGAAATATGCTTATGTTCAGAATTGACGGGAAATTAGCAAGTATCTAATACTTGGGAAACCTTATTTATTACTAATTGTCACCCTTATAAATAATGATTGTTACAACATATCCCGAATTTTTGTTAATAATCCATCATTATTTTAAGCCAAAACCAAATAAGGTTTCAATTATTAAATAACAAAAAAAATTTATTTGCCCATAAATATATAAAAATATGCGAAACAAAAACAAAAAGGGATAAAATGACTGAAAAAAAGCGATGAACTGTCTGACAGCAAGCTATCGAGGTGTCAATTTGGAAATTCTTTTTATTGATGACGCAAGCATCGGAGTACCTACCTACGGCAGGCAGATTTCGCCAACTTTATTTCAGCAAAAAGCTGAAAACAGAATTTTCATTATTTCACCCCTCTGTCAGTCATTCGACTGACATCCCTTCCTGCGGCAAGCTACCGTGTACCCACAAGTTTTGAGTTGTACATTTAATAAGATTATGGAGCGTAGGCCTGAAAAAACGGCGGGCGTGGGGTGGCATCGTGGGGAGATAGCATCGTTTTTTCTGTCTTTTTCTTTTGTTCGTCCCGACTAGTCGGGATGAACAAAATGAAATTTTAACAGCATGGAAAAAGGGATATGATTCACAAGAATAGACTTGGAGTCATAGTATTAAAGCTGGGATTAGAAAGATTAAGTTATATAATAAAAGGAGCCGAACTTATAAAAGATGTGTCCACACAGTAGCTGCGGCAAGGCAGGTCCCCTATAAATAGGGGAGAAAATTTGCAAACCCCGAAGCAAGCATCAAAGCACCTAACTGCGCAAGCAGGCGTTCATCTTAAAGATTTCAAGGCACTATCCCCCCATAAAATGCTTTTTCTTGTTTTATTGCCAATAAGTTTAAAATTCTCATAATTCATTTCGTTATACGATGGCCATTATAAAAAAAGGCTGCCTTTTGAGGGGCAGCCTTTACAAAATTAAATTCTAATGTTACTAATTGTCAACCATTAACTTATTAATATTCAGTTCGGTTTCGGGAATAGGCCAAATATAGGTTGGGCTTGTTGAAGCCACGGCTGCCACACCGGTTTTTGCAGGAATGGTAGATAGTGTTCTTAACAAATCCATATTGCGTATTCCTTCACCCAAAAATTCCATACTTCGTTCGAGCATTATTGCATTCTGGAATGCCTGTGCATTCGCAAAACTAGCTAATGTATAAGCACCTCCCGGATAAGAGCGGGTTCGAACGGCATTTAGCAGGTCAACTGCTTTTTGCGATACGGCATTATTTCCTCTTACAATAGCTTCGGCATAGTTCAACAAAACCTCTGCATATCTGATAACAGGGGCATAATCTGATTTAGTTGTAAAGTCTAACCATTTTCCGGGGAAATAACGAAGTGTTCCACTTACAGTAGCTGTTTGAAATATCGCTTTACGGGCATCATTTGCATTTGCGGCTAAGGCAGTATATGCTTCTCCGGTCACTTCTAAATAATGCGATTCACTGGATGACGGATGATAATAATGCCCTAATGCGTTTTGGGTACCGGGTTGATTCGTTGCAGTAAAGGGCATTGAAAAAATGGATTCCTTAGTTGTATAAGGACTTGCCCAGATTCCGGCAAAAGTTGGGTTCAGCCCATTGGCTACTCCTGCAGATGCAACAAACGGAGCACTTGCGGAAACCATTTTTGCAGCTTCGGTTTGAACCTTGGCAAAATCGTTCATATGTAAATAAACTCGGGTTTTATAGGCTATGATGGTATTTTTATGAACCCGTGTAGTATTCAATAGCGGTGTTGAATAATTGGCGACAGCAGAAGCTTCAGCAGCATTAAGATCAGCCAAAATTTGAGTATACACTTCAGCTACAGAACTACGTGCCATATCATTACCATCACCGGTTTTATAAGCAGTGATTCGTAATGGAAGCCCAAGACTGCTACCAGCGTTTTTATTGTATGGCTGAGCATACAACTGTAACATCGAGAAGTAGGAAATTGCTCTTAAAGTCAATGCTTCAGCTTTATATCCTTTATACTCAGCCTCGGTAATGATCCCGGTAAGTTTTCCTGAATCCCAATTTGCATCTAAACCTTCAATGAAAATATTAATGGCATTTACGGCAGCATATACTGCACCCCATAAATTTTGAACTTCATTGGTCGAGTTTACTACGGTATGACTAAAAGTTGCAAAACCTGTAACCCCATTTGTACTTTTAGGAATAAAATTATCGGCCCTGATATCATTGTAAACAAAATATCGTCCGCCCATAAAGTTTCCTACTTTCATCATTGCATACATCCCGTTCACCTGGCCAACAATGCGGTCCTTTGTATCAAAAGCCTGCAATTCGCCTAAGGCTGTTTTTGGTGCCGGATCGAGCCTGTCTTTTGAACAACTCACAACCAGAACCATAATCAATAATATAATTGATCCTTTCAATATATTTTTCATAATTTCTATCGTTTAATAGTGACTAAAATGAAACATTTACACCAAATGAGTAAGTTCTGGCCTGAGGTACCGTATTTCTGTCGATACCTGGTGTAAGGTTGCTATTTCCGTTGGCTGAAACTTCGGGATCTGAACCTGTATAACCGGATATTACCAAGGCGTTGAAAACCTGTGCATAGAACCTTACTCTTTCAATTCCCCATGAACTAGGAATATTCTTTAATGTATAGCCAACAGTTATATTGCGAACTTTTAAGTAATCACCTTTTTCAACGTTTTCAGATAGTACCATTGTAGAACCATTTGAGGTGTTATCGTTAAAAATTGGTTTCGGTATATTGGTGATGTCGCCCGGTTGTGACCAAGCTGTTTCATATACCTCAACCGTGTTGTTCCACCATCTTTGATCTCTCAAACCTGCCTTTGAACCGTTGTATAATTCGAAACCAAGCGCATAAGTTAAATTTAAAGAGAAATCAAAATTCTTATAGGTAAGGGTATTGTCTAAACCACCATAAACTGTTGGAAGAGGAGAGCCCAATATTTTCCCATCTGCATTAAGGGAAATTGCAGGGGCATTTCCACTACCATCCCTGTATTGCCATTGGGTAGCTGCGGAATTTTCACGATAAAAAAGAACTTCTTTACCGGCTGCGTTAACAAAAACCCTTCTACCTGTTGCAGGATCAACCCCTCTTGTTTCGATACCAAAAATATTTCCTACAGGAGATCCGATCATTGTACGGCTGGTTGTTTCCAAACCTGACGTCCTCCCGACAATTTCAGTTACACCGGGTGCCAATTCGGTAACTTCATTTTTAAGGGTACTGATATTAAAATTGGTTGTCCAGGTGAAATCTTTTTTAGCCACATTATAACTTGTTAGCGAAAGTTCGAGACCTGTATTGTACATAGCTCCTATATTCATTGGAATAGTATTGCCAGGTACCCCTTTTGAAGGAGACTGGGGAACATTGAGTATAAGGTCGTTCACATCATTATAGTACCAGTTCAGATCAACCTGAATTTTATCTTTAAGCAAGCCAAAGCTTAGGCCTATGTCATATTTATCACTCTTTTCCCATTTTAAATCAGGGTTACCTGCTTGATTGAATATCCATGTTGGTGCAGCACCATAAACACCTGAACCATATAGGAATAAAGATGCGTATGAATCGATACCCGACATATTACCAACTTGTCCGTAACTGGCTTTAAATCGTAAATCAGAAAATAACTCGCCTAATTTTCCGTCTTTCACAAAACTTTCATTTGAAAGGTTCCACATTAAAGATGCACCACCGAAAAGTCCATATTTATTATCTTTTGCTAAACCTGAATATCCATCCTGACGCACACTGGCTTCGAAAAAATATCTTTTATCGTAGTTGGCATTAAAACGTCCGAAATAGGAAATGAAATAATTTTCATATTGGGCTCCACCGCCCATTCCTGCAGTAACCCACGAACCCTGATAGGTTTCAAAAAATGGGTCAGCCACATTTGTTTTGTTGCCACTCCATCTATTTCCGGCAGTATATTGCTCCTCTGTACCGGCAAGAATACTTAAATTTGTTTTTTCTTTGAGGGTATACGAATAATTCACGGTATTGGTCCAGGTCCATCGGTTCAAACGTTCGAAATTGTTTGTAGCATTCCCATTTGCAGAATAACCGTCACCGGTGATTCCGGATTGGAATGTAATGGATTCAACAGAAAGGTTATCGATACCATAAACGGTTTTAAACACCAAATCTTTAATTGGTTCATAAGAAACTGAGAAATTGGCCAATACCCTGTCGGTTTGTGCTGTAAATGTATTGAGTTCGAATGCAGCAACAGGATTATAATAGCCATAATTTGCTACAGGTTGTCCCATATTTCCGATTGCCGAACCATTGATGTTATAGGTTCCATCGTTTTTAAAAGGTGCTATGTTTGGAGGAAGCACAAAAGCCAATCGGCCTGCACCTGCAGTATTAAATCCCTGACCAGGCAATGATCCTGTATTTGGCGCTTCATTCATTGAATTGGTAACCGTAATATTAGCACCTAAATTAATATACTTGTTCAATTTATGATCAAGATTGAACCTGACATTTTTTCTTGAATAAGTATTATTAATAACCATACCTTCCTGATCGGTAAAGCCGGCTGAAAGATAATAAGTTGTTGAAGGAGAGGCTCCGGAAATGGTCACTGCATGATTATGTTGGAACCCAGTTCGATATACCAGGTCTGCCCAATCCGTGTCGATAGGTTTGCCATCTGCATCGGTTGGAATAAAGAATTGGAATGCCAGTTGAGAAGGAAAATTTGCCAGTGCTTTGTTTTTATGCTCAACATATTGTGTGGCATTCATCATGTCAAAAATATTAAACGGTTGGGTATAACCAAAAGATCCATCGTAAGTAACTTTTGTTTTAGCAGTATTTCCACGTCGTGTAGAAATTAAAATTACACCATTGGCAGCTCTGGATCCATAAATGGCTGTTGCTGATGCATCTTTTAAAATTTCCATTGATTGGATATCTGAGGGGTTAATATCGCCAAGGGGGTTTGATGCGGCACTATTTTGTGATACATCACCAGTAAAAACAGGTACTCCATCTACGACGATAAGTGGATAAGAAGAGGATGAAATTGAGTTAAAACCCCTAACCCTGATTACAGGAGGGTTATTCAATACCCCATTGGGCATGGTGATCATTACACCGGCAGCTTTCCCTTGTAATGCCTGGTCGAAACTTTGAACAGGAACTAATTTAAGGTCATCGCCCTTTACGGATGATATGGCACCGGCAACATCTCGCTTCTTTTGTACACCATAACCAACAACCACTACTTCATCAAGTGAGGTTGAAGACATGTTCATTTGAACATTAATTACGGATTGGCTTCCTATCTCAATCTCTTGAGTAACCATACCAATATAAGTAAAGCGAAGAATTTGAGCAGATGCAGGTAATGTAAAAGCATACTTGCCATCTATGTCAGTTGTTGTACCTATAGTAGTTCCTTTAACAACCACCTGTACACCAGGTATTGTAGAACCGTCTGAAGCACTTGTCACTGTACCAGTGATAGTTCTTCCTTGGGCAAAGGCAAAACTAATGCCCAGAAACATGAATAATACAATAATTGCAATTCGTTTCATAAAATAATTTTTAGATTAAATAATGGTTTAGATTGTAGGCTGTTCACTAAGAGAGTCAAATCCCTTTAACTTCTCATTCAAGGAAGGATTTTTTGTCACTTTATTTCATAGGCATTAATTTTTGTTATTAATAGATTTTGGTTAAAATTTTTATTGCTAAATTTTCTTTAAAGTCTAATCTATATATGCTTATGTTCAGAATTGTCGGGAAATTAGCAAGTATCTAATACTTGGGAAACCTTATTTGTTACCAATTATCACCCTTATAAATGATGATTGTTACAATATATCCCGACTTTTGTTAATAATCCATCATTATTTTAAGCCAAAACCAAATAATGTATAAATTATTAAATAACAAAAAAATTTAATTTGCGATAAATATATAAAAATAAGCGAAACAAAACAAAAAAATTAAGTGGCTGAAAAACAGCACTTAAATTATTAACTTATTTACTATAGAAATAATGAAAATTCTTATATAGAAATAATGAAAATTCTTAAAGCTGACTATCACTTTGGCAAGTTATTACCCAAATAATCCTTCGACATACTCAAGATTCCCAGCCTACATCTGGCAGGAGTTCGACTAAATAATTTTGCTTTTCAAAATTATTGTCTTACTGATTTATTTTTTGAAATCAATCCCTACGATCTTATAACTCAATTCGGAGAAGTTTTTTGAATCTGTCTTTAGTAAAATGTTCTGGCGGTGTGAATCTATCGTAGCCTTACTAATAAATAGAAGGTTTGCTATTTCGCGGCTTGTTTGGCCTTTCATTGCTAAAATCAGTACTTCTTTTTCCCGATCGCTTAAAGATGCACAAATTGGATTTTGATTTAAATCGATCGATTTTGCAAATGAATGCCTTGATTTAAAATGATCAATGGCAACTTTCAATTCTTCAATATCAATAGGTTTAAGCAAATAATCAAGCGCTTCCTGCTTTATTGCCTTAATCGCATACTGATCGTAAGCAGTAATAAAAATAAAGCCCGGAAAAAATCCGGCGTCGTGAACATCACTTAAAACATTAAACCCATTTTTTACAGGCATTTCAACATCTACAAATACCAAGGAAGGGCGTTCCTCAATAATAAGCTGAACGGCTTTCACCGGATCCCTGGTATATTGAATTACTTCAATTTCAGGAAACATAGAAAGAACATATTGCATTCTTTCAAGTGACGCGGGTTCGTCGTCAATAACAACTGTGCGGATTTTTTCGATTTCTTCCATAATAAAACTAAATTGTAAATATATTAAAGTAAATTTCAGTGTACAAATTTTAAATGTCTGAAAAATTCATTCCTTTAAATTTTGAATAATTTAGGATGAACCGTTATTGTAACCCTTGTGCCTGCCGGATCTTCACTGTTCGTTAATTCATTCAACTTAAACAAATCTTCAATCTTATAGCTCACCTTTACATTTCGAAGTTGCTGATAAAGTTGGCAAATACTATTAGATATACCAACACCTTTGCCACTACTTAATGATCTATCTTGTGATGCAGCCTTTCGACCAACTCCATTATCTTCAATAATTATAAATATATGTTTGTCTTTTTCATTCATGGTTATTTTTAAGAATCCACCTTCCTTTTTTAGTCTTAATCCATGCTTAATTGCATTTTCAGTAAATGTATGAATGAGCATACGCGGTATTTCTCTTTCACCAAGCCGTTTTTCATCCCAATAAATTTTATAATCAAATACATCCTTAAACCGAATCATTTGCAACTCGATGTAATTTTTTATCATTTCGACTTCGGCCCTGAGTGTTGAACTAATTTGATCCGATTCATTCAACACCAGTAACATCAAACGCGATAACTTAGTCATGTATTTATAAGCCTCTTGATTTTCTCCCTTGCCATAAAGAGAGCTTATTGAGTTAAGGGTGTTTAAAGTAAAGTGTGGATCAATTTGGTTTTTAATTGCCAATAACTGAAGTCTGGCCAATTCTTTTTCTTTCAGTGTATTATTTTGAGTTTTTATTCGTTGAGCCCATTGCATAATAGCAATAAAAAAAACAATTAGAGCATAAGTAAATATCCAAACCAAATACTTAAACTTATAGTTTGGATTTCCAGAATAAGAACATAGGTAGGCATCTTCGTTGCTCAACTGAAGAACGAATGATTTATTATCTTTCAACTCACTTCGATGGGTTATTGAAAATCCCGAAACCCCAAAAACCTTTCCCTCAAGCTTAATGTTGACAGGACATGACAAATCGTTCTGTATAATTACAAATTCATTTGAGAAGATTGAATTGGGAACCTGCTTGAAGAAAAATTCATTCTGCCCATCATTGTCCAAATCAATCGGTCTAATGGGAAATCCTTCAATGGGTTTTATTTGCAACGATTGTATTAGGTTTAAACTTGCATCATAGCATTCAACTAATCCTTTTACATGTGCAATATATAACAAATCATCAATGCTGTTGTTTTTCGTAAATATCCAATCATTGGAATATCCGTAATCATTTGCAATACTTTTAGTTTTAAACAATTTGCCATTCAAATCATAAAGTTGAATTTTTTGTTCAACCCTACCTTCTTTTTCTGTTCCAATGATTGCAGCTATTTTTACACCATTCTCTGTTTTCAGTGGAGCAATATAAGAATGCTGACAGGATACCGGAATGGGATCGAAACGTAAGCTCAAATCATGATTCAAAACCATAATATAACTTGAAGAGTCCGGGTATTGTAAATCTTTATTTGAATTATCCCGACTATTGTAAAAAGTATTAGTGTAGGTACTTAGCAATATCTCATCGAACCCATCCTGATCAATATCGCACAGATAATGTTGAACTAGATCCAAAGAAATCCCAAATGGCGCAGATCGTATAACACTATTTTTTTGGAGATCCCATGCAAAAATACCTTTAGGTTGTTGACCATAGCCGGTCATGATCATAAAAACAAAATCTTTAAATCCATCTCCGTTTAAATCGGAATTTCCAATATGATTGATCCATAGGTCGTAGTTAATATCCAAATTATTCAAAGCTTCAACTTGAACTGATTGGGAAATTATTGAGTCGGAAGAATAATGTTCAAACATATTCAAATAAATTGAATCCGCACTTCTGGTAAAAACAAAAAGCTCATTTTTTTTATTGCCATTAAGATCAGCCGAATACAAATTGTTTCCCTTAACCCATGGGTGATCAAGAAGTATATCATATTTCGGGGCATCGGTAGCACTATAAATTGATATATGTGGTAATGTAGGAATTGGTTTTGAAATAGAATGTAAAATTACCTTTTCACTAAGGCCATCTCCATCAAGTTCAATAAATTTTTGAATAAACTTGTCAGTAGAATTATAGCTTTGATCAATATTAAACTCATATTTTTGATAAATATCGGGTAAAAAATATATTGCAAGAATAGCAAAGGGCAATGCCAGTACAAATGGATTGAATAATGAACCTTGGTCGTTAAATATGCGATACATGACAATAAAAGCTATAACTTATTACCTACTAATTATAATTTACTACACTTAGTGCAATAATGTTAGTCAATAATATGGTTTCGTGAGGAGTTTATTATATGATCATAAAAATCATATATCCTCGGTTAAGTTCCTTTGTTAATCCGCCATTTTAAATGAATATAAAATTGCTTCTAATTGTTTTAACAAATCTCGCTTATTTTGGCTTGGTGCATATACATATGAGTCGAGTGTAATCACTCTGTTATTTGCTTCATCAACCAAGGTATAACTCAAGAATGGGCCTCCCATATAATCGCCTTCAGTTTCCCAAAGTCCCCTGGTTTCGATAGCATACAAATTATTAAAATTTACTGTTTTTGTTATAGGAAAAATGACCTGATCGGCAACTTTCATAAATGATCCATCTGCCGGACCTGGAATATAGCGCTTGGTCATCATATTTCTTACATTGATGATGATGTCTTTTTCAAATGCATTTTCGTGTAAATAGGGATAGGAATAAATTATAATCCCCTGGCTATCTTCTAAAGTTTCCTTTCTGATCCACATAAAATTACTGTCTTGCTTTGCAATTTTATAGGCACTTGGAAGAATCAGGCTAAAATTAAATTTTTCTGATAAAGCATTTGATATGCCTACATTCTGAGCAGTTTTAAACGCATTAATCATTCTTTCCCTTTCTACCTGATTAAATAATTCCAGTATTCCCTCTTTATTTTCATCAAATATTTTAAAGAATGATTCGTTGTTAGGGGCAGAAATTTTTATAACCCTTTGTGGGCTTGCCCAGAAGTCTTTTTTGTTTTCAATCTGAGCATTTGTTATTTTTTCGCTGATGTCAATGATGAGTATATCGCGATTTGATTGGTACATTTTAATGAAGGCTTCTTCCGGTAAATTAACCATAGAATAAAGTGCCTCAGATTGAGGCAGTCCGATTTGCTCTTGTCCAAAAAATGATTTAATGGCTTGCCCAACACTGCTGTTCCATTGTTCTTTATTATTTGTAACTACAATCATTTCTAATGTTTTTCCTGTTGAATGAGGAAGTCCATTTGGTTTTGAACATGATTGAAATAGAAATGCACTAAGACATAAAATGAAGACTGACCATAAAATGTTTTTCATGCTTGTAGATTTAATGATACATTCTAATCGTTGATTAACCAATAATTGCAATCTTAATTTTCTTTCCCGGTTCTAAGCGTTTGGTGTTTTGAATATTATTAAGTGCTTTTATTTTTTCAACAGTTACGCCATCATACATTTTAGCAATATCCCACAAAGTATCTCCTGATTTTATGGTATGATATAGATATTTTCCGGAAGTATTTGCAGCTATTGCATTCCCCGCTTCTGGTTTGAATACAATTAGTTTTTGCTTTGGCTGAATAGTAGAACTTTTTAGGTTATTCCATTCTTTCAAATCAGTAATGCTGCATTTATATTTCGTGGCAATTAGTCCAAGGTTCTCTCCGGATTTCACTTCATGAACTGATTGCTCATTTGAGCGAACAACGGTTTGCTTATTACTGGCCAATACAGCTCCACTTCCGTAAAGAATAAGTTTTTGTCCGGGGAAAATATTACTATTTTTTAGACTATTCCATTGCATAAGCTGATTTACGTTGCAACGATATTGTTTAGCAATGGAGCCTAAGTTTTCGCCACTGCGAACGATGTGAATATTTCTATCCGCGACAGATGCTATTTGGGTCATGAGTTTTTCACGCTCGACCCCTTTTTCAGTTTTAAAATTATAAAGTGAATCTTCATTTTCCAAATAAGTATAGATATAATCTTTGGGCAAACGAAGAACATATTTTTCGCCATTTGTTGCCGGGATAATGCCCAATTTAAACTGTGGGTTTAAAAATTGAATGTCTTCCATTGGGACCTTTAAAAACTCCGATATCTGGTCGAATGATAAAACATCTTTAACTGTGACCGTATCAATCCCTTGATATAAGATTCCGGGATCAATCGGATAAAGATTGTGTTCGGCAGCAAAATTCATGATATAATTAACTGCTATAAAAGCGGGGACATAATCCCTGGTTTCCCTAGGCAAAAATGGCCATATGGCCCAATAATTTTTAATCCCCCCAGCTCTGCGAATAGCTCTGTTAACATTTCCTGCTCCGGAATTATAAGCAGCCAATACCAGCGACCAATCTCCATAAATATCATAAAGATCTTCCAGGTGCTCACAAGCAGCAATAGTCGATTTCATAGGATCGAACCGATCATCTACATATGAACTTACGGTTAGGCCATAAACTTTTCCGGTACCATACATGAATTGCCACAATCCTTTGGCACCAGCTCTCGAACCGGCATTTGGGATTAAAGCAGATTCTACAATGGCCAGATATTTCAATTCTAACGGAATATTATACAAATCAAGCTTTTCCTCAAAATATGGAAAATAAATTTTGGCGAGACCAAGCAATCGCTGTGTCAAATTCCTTTTTCTTTCTCCGTATAGCTGAATATAATTCTTTACGTTTTTATTGTAAGTAAGTTCAATAGGGGTTTGGGCATTTAAATAAGCTATTCTTGCTTCATAAATTGAATCGGAATAACTTGGAACAAATTCAGGAGCGTAATTATAAACATTTAAAACTTCAGAGTTTTCGTTTAAGAAATTATTGGTAAAATATTTAACATTGATCAGGCTGTCCAGCATGATTACAAGGGTAGAGTCTTCAACAAGTTCTTCCTCTATAAGATCAACCTTTGTTGTGTCGATCACTTGGCTATAACAACTGATGGATGTAAAAAGAAAAAATGATATTGCAAATAAGCTTATGGTTATATTTCTATATGGATGTTTCATAAAAATGTTTGAATCAATAATTATTTAATGACGAAGCTAAAGTTAAATTATAAACAAATTTTGTAATAAAATATTGTTTATCTCTACGAACAAATGGTAAAATGCGCATTTACAAATATATTATTGAATATTTATGAGGATACCATCGATGCGAATTACCCTATTTTATATCGAAAATAAGTATAAATTTGAATATAATCCTTAAATGAATTTATTAAAATTAAGATGGGAATACCCAATTAAAATCCAAGGTAACCGGGATTTGATTATTTTTTATTTTCTTCTTTTTCCTTTTTTTCCTCATCTGGATTCATTCCCTCTTTAAATTCCCTTATTCCACGTCCCAGTCCTTTCATCAATTCCGGAATTTTTTTCCCACCAAAAAGTAACAAAACTATTGCAACGATTATTATTGCCTGCCATGGACCAACAACGCCCAAAAGTACGAGTAAATTCATTTTTTACATTTTTTAAAGTGACAACAAATATATGAAATAACAAGAATAATAAAACAAAGAACAAATATAGTACTAAAGATATGGTGCTGCTAACTTTTAAGAGCTTTAATTAACTCTTCCGACCTAAATGGTTTGGTCATAAAATAATCCATCCCAACTTCAAAACACTTATTTTTGTCCTCAGTAAGTACATTGGCAGTTATCGCAATAATTTTTATAGGGTTTGTTACCTTATTTTCGCGTTCAAATTTCCTAATCTCAATCGTGGCACTAATTCCATCCAAAACCGGCATCTGCAAATCCATAAGAATTAAATCGTATTTCCCGGATTTATACATTTCAACAGCCATTCTACCATTGATGGCAATTTCCACATCATGACCCATTTGTTTTAGGTTCATCATGGCCACTTTTTGGTTAATCAGGTTATCTTCTGCAACCAAAATGTTTAGCTTTCGTTCTGATGGGTTTATTACAGGCATGATTGAAATTTGGTCAAATTTATTTTAACAAATAATTACAGCACCACGAGCGATAAAATAATTGTGACAATAATTGTAACAATCAGCACAATTACCCTTTCATTAGGTCGAAGTTTTTCCATGTGTTAATGTAATTTTTATTATTCTTTGTTGTAAAGCTATTAAATTTTGAAATAAGAGTTTCATTTTAATAAAGAAAATTCTTAAAGTTGACTATCCCCGTGGCAAGCCAAGGGGTACTTGCCTGCGGCAGGCAGGTTTTGCCAACTTTATTTCAGCAAAAAGCTGAAAACCGAATTTTCATTATTTCACCCCTCTGTCAGTCATTCGACTGACATCCCTGCCTGCGGCAAGGCAGGTCCCCTGAAAATCAGGGGAGAGTATTAGGAAACCTCGCGGCAAGCCACGAGGAATTGTTTGATTCAAAAATTATATCAATGCATAAAAAAAAGAGGGAGAACGAATGTTCCTCCTCTTTTATCAAGATAACTTAACTTTTTATTAATTACACTTTAATTCGTTTTTGATTTTATGTTGGGCTGCAGCAACATTTGGTCCGCTTGTTACTTTTTTATAAGCACTACAGGCCTCATTCTTATTATTTATTCCTTCGTAAGCTCTGCCTAATTCAAAATAAACTTTTGATTTGTCTTTTGTTTCAAGCTCAACAGCTTTTTTACCAAAGTCAACTGCTTTTTGCCAATTTGATAATCCATTATTTGCAATCGTTGCAAAATATAAAATTTGAGCATCACCATCTTCATAATTTAAGGCGATATCAATATATTCCATAGATTTAGTAAAATTTCCTGCCTGAAGCGCTTTTCCTGCATCTGCCCTGAAACTTCTGAATACTGTCAATTTTGCAGCTTCAACAGTTTTATCATCAGCCGGACCAAGTTCGATAACCTTATCCATGGCTGCTTTAAACTCTGCTGCTTTATCCTGTTTATTATAAACCAAACCTATGCTATAATATGCCTTAGAATAGGTTTCATCAGCTTGTATTGCTTTCTCAAAAGATACGATTGCATTATCGTATTCTTCATCTTTATACTGAGCAGATCCTTTTGTTGTATAAACCCTGGCTATATAGTTTAGCGCTTTATCAGAATTTTCTTTATCATTTATTTTAAGGGCAAATTCGCTTGATTTTTGAAAATCAATAACCGCTTCATCAAATTTTTGGGCCTGATATGCCCCAATACCCATTTTAAAATATGCGTCAGGAATTTGTGATTCGGCCTTCATTTTCATTTCTTCCCCTTCCTCGCCAAGTTTACTGCAAATATCAATACATTCGGAATAAGCTTTAATTGCTGCTGCATAGTCATTTGCTTTAACTGCTGCAATACCATTATTGAAAGCTTCACCGGCTTCATTCATGGTTTGGGAAAATAAGAAAGATGAGAGGCTTAAAAATGCCACACTAAGAATCAGTTTAATTTTGTTCATAATTATCGTCGTTTTTAGTGATTAATTAAAGATTAGCCTGCAAATATATAAAAACTAACAAAAAATGAAAATTTCATTTTCTTAAAGTTTCTTAAATCAAAATAATTGCAAAACTAAATCGCAATGTTATATTGAGGGTTTTATATACAATTACCCTACCAAAGAATGATCATGTCGATCTGTTAACCTGTTCAGATTAATTTGAAGCTTACTTTAACCTTTGTAACTAATCAGTCTACAGCAAGTCGATAAAATTAAGTATTTGATTGAAATCTTTCTTTGCTTTGTGTCTCTTTGAGCTACTTTGGGTAACTTTGTGTAATAGCTGTGTCACAAAGAACCACAAAGAAGACACTAAGTATCACAAAGAAGACATCTTCACAACCGCTAATTTTTGACAATAATTAGTTACTAACCTTTTATCCATGATTCCAAATCTTCCGATTTAAGACCGGGCGTATCTAATTTCATTTTTTTACGCAGTCCGCCTAAATCATTCATAAGTTTGTTAGCATCAGCTTGCTTGAAGGCTTCAACGGTATTAAAACCTGCTTTACGAATGGCAGGAATCCAAACTTCAGGGATTCCTAAATTTTTAAAATCAGCATCAGAAGAAATATTGACCTTTTGTTGAGGGCGCATTTGCGGGAAAAATAAAACATCCTGAATTGAATCGGAATTTGTCATGATCATAGATAGCCGGTCAATACCTATTCCAATTCCTGCCGTAGGAGGCATTCCATATTCAAGCGCATTTAAGAAATCTTCGTCCAATACCATACTTTCGTCATCACCGCGTTTTCCCAATTCAAGCTGAGATTCAAATCGCTGACGTTGATCAATAGGATCATTCAATTCAGAAAAAGCATTGCATAATTCCTTACCATTACAAACGGCTTCAAACCGCTCAACAAGTCCTTCAACTTTGCGGTGTTTTTTTGCCAAGGGCGACATTTCAACAGGATAATCGGTAATAAACGTTGGCTGAATCAATTGTGCTTCGCAGCATTCACCAAATATCTCATCAATCAATTTTCCTTTACCCATACTTGGGTCAATCGGAACTTGAAGTTTAGCGGCCGTTTCTCTCAATTGACCTTCGTCCATTTCCGAAATGTCTATTCCGGTAAAATGAGTGATAGCCTCAAACATGGTGAATCGTTTCCAAGGTCTTTTAAAATCGATGATGTTTTTTCCAACCTGAACTTTGGTTGTTCCATGTAAATCCATGGCAACTTTTTCGATCATTTCCTCAGCCAAATTCATCATCCATTCGTAGTCTTTGTAAGCTACATATAATTCAATTTGGGTAAATTCAGGATTATGGAAACGATCCATCCCTTCGTTACGGAAATCTTTTGAAAATTCATAAACACCATCAAATCCACCCACAATCAGTCTTTTTAAATACAATTCATTGGCGATTCTCAGATAAAGCGTCATGTCCAAAGAGTTGTGATGGGTTTTGAAAGGACGTGCAGCAGCACCACCGTACAAAGGCTGAAGAATGGGTGTTTCAACTTCCAAATATCCTTTTTCGTTCAGAAAAGTTCTCATTGTATTCATCAACTGTGAGCGCTTTTCAAAAATCTTTTTTACTGATGGATTTACGATTAAATCAAGATAACGTTGGCGATAACGTTGCTCAGGATCGGTAAATGCATCATATTTTTTATCGTCTTTCTCTTTAACTACAGGCAGCGGTTTTAAGGCTTTACACAGAATTTTATATTCGGTAACATGGATGGTTATTTCACCCATCTGGGTGATAAAAACATAACCTTTCACCCCAATGATATCACCGATATCGAGCAATCTCTTAAAAACAGTATTATAGAGTGTTTTATCTTCACCGGGGCAAATGTCATCGCGTTTAAAATATAATTGAATACGAGAAGTTGAATCCTGAAACTCGACAAAGGAAGCTGCTCCCATAATCCTACGACTCATAATCCGTCCCGAAATTTGAACATCATGATACAAAGACTTATCTTCAGGGAAATTCTTTAAAATATCTTGAATGGCTACATTTGATTTATACTCTTCTGCAGGATAAGGATCAATCCCTAAACTAATTAGTTCTTTTAAAGAATTCCTTCTGACTATTTCATGTTCACTCAATTCTCGACTCATGTTTTTAAAATTTTTGCAAAGATAAGAAAGTACATTAATTGTTTTTAATAAAATTTGAACTCCATAGTACTCAAACTATCTGTGTTTTATAGCTGGGAAGTGCCTAAAGGTTTAAGTGACTAAAATGCCTAAATCAAATTTCACAAATCAACTTTAGTTACTCCAAACTTTAGCTCACTTCAAGTACTTTTTTAATTAATTTTGCCAAATATTGAACGATTAGAATGAAAGCAGAAAAACAAACGAGAAGGATAAAACCGGATTGGCTCAAAACCCAAATTCCCACCGGTAAAACATATCTTGGAGTTAGAGAAATTGTTGAAAAAAACAAACTTCATACGATTTGCACGAGCGGAAATTGCCCAAACATGAACGAATGCTGGGGTTTAGGAACTGCTACCTTAATGATATTGGGAGATATTTGTACCCGTTCATGTAAGTTCTGTAATGTAAAAACAGGTAAGCCCGATGCTGTTGATTGCGATGAACCCAAAAGAGTTGCAGATTCTGTTAAGCTAATGAAACTTAAACATGTGGTTTTAACTTCTGTCGACCGTGATGATTTAGAAGATGGAGGTGCGGGTATATGGGCCGAAACAATCAAAGAAATTAAGAACACATCACCCGAAACCACACAAGAAACCCTTATCCCTGATTTTCAAGGTAAAAAAAATCTGATTGAAATGGTGATCGATGCTGCACCCGAAGTAATTTCCCACAATCTGGAAACCGTTGAACGATTAACACCCCAAGTTCGAAGTATTGCCAATTATAGAAGAAGCCTTGAAGTAATCCGTCAAATTGCACTTTCAGGAATTGTTGCAAAATCAGGGATTATGGTTGGCATAGGCGAAACCGAAGAAGAAGTATTACAATGCATGGACGATTTGCTGGAGGTTGGATGCAAGGTTTTCACCATTGGGCAATATTTGCAACCTACCACGAAACATTTACCCGTTCTGGAATATGTTCATCCCGATACTTTTGAAATGTATAAAGAAATTGGATTGGAAAAAGGGTTTACTCATGTGGAGAGCAGTCCACTGGTACGCTCATCCTATCATGCCGAAAAACATGTTTATTAAAAAGAAAAATGATCAAAACCATTTATAAAAACTTGGGGATAATCGATTATAAAGAAGCCTGGGATTATCAGGAAGAATTATTTGCCCAAAAATTACAAGAAAAACGTAACGCTCAAATCCCCGAAAATCATTTATTGCTTTGTGAGCATCCCCCTGTGTTTACCCTTGGTAAAAGCGGGGATGATTCGAACTTGTTGATAACTCAAAACCTTTTGGATCAAAAAGGAATTCAATATTATAAAATTAATAGGGGGGGGGACATTACTTTTCATGGACCGGGTCAAATTGTAGGTTACCCCATACTCGATTTGGAACAATTTAAACTTGGGGTTAAAGAGTATATTCATGCAATGGAAGAGGTGATTATTAAAACCCTCGCCGATTACCATATTAAAAGCGAACGTCTGGAAGGTGCCACCGGGGTTTGGATGGATACCAATAAAATCTCTGCCCGTAAAATTTGTGCCATCGGCGTAAAAGCCAGCCGGCACATTACCATGCATGGTTTTGCTTTTAATGTAAATACCGATTTAAGTTATTACAGCCTCATCAATCCTTGTGGTTTCACCGATAAAGGCGTGACTTCATTAGCCAAAGAATTAGGTCACGGTCTTAAAATGGCAGAAGTACAGCAACAAGTTAAGCACTACTTTTCTGAGGTTTTCGGGATGGAAATGGAATAGAAGTAATACGATTGTAATACAATGGTAATACGTTGTGATACGATATAGTTAGCGTTTATGATTAAAAGAAAGGAACGATGATAGAATATCGTGGAATTTTGACAAATTTAAAATTAAACAATTAAAAGAGGTGAACAAATTCGAAGAAATTAATCGTAAAAGAAAAGAATCAAATGCTAGATTCGAGAAGCTAGACTCAAAAGTTTATAAACTTTTTTTAGAAATGGGTGATGCAACATTCTGCGATGGGGCTTTACCGAAAAAAACAAAGGAACTGATTGTCATAGCAATCGGAGCAATTACAAATTGTGAGTCATGCATGCAATGGCATATTGAGCAAGCCTATAAAGATGGTGCTACTATTCATGAAGTCATGGAAGCTCTTGAAGTTGCAATTGATATGGGTGTTGGGCCAGTTACTGTAAATGCGAGGTTTGCACTTGATGTAATGGAGAATACTTTTGGTAAAATAAAATAAAACCCACAAACCCTAATATCCGCTAAATTCCATTTGGGCGGAAATGCAGAAACCAAAGTTTTTTGTACTTTAGTTTTTGTATTAACGAGGGATAAAAAAACGGTTCTTTGCTCCCAACCGCAATTTAGCGTGGGAACGTTATACCTAGTTTTATCTATTCACAATCAGTGGACATTCGGTTATCATTCTATTGTAATTCGTTGGTCAATATTTTGACTTTCTGTTGCTAAGTGTCAATCCAAAAACTCATTAATCACCCAATTATATATTAATATCATTCCGGCTCAAGCAAAGCGGAAGGCCGGAATCTCATAATTCTTCCTTGAAAAGTTTTTTCTTAACGATACCCAACATTAATCAGGCAAAATTTATAATTGCTTGAGACAAATTTCTTTAATCTGTATAAATCATAAAAATAATTTGAGGTTGCAAATTGTGAACTTAAACAAAATATTATACAAATGAAAAACGAATTGGTAAAAGAAAATTTCGAATCTCTAATTTATGAGTTCAGAGGTGTTAAAATTATGCTGGACTATGATTTAGCCTTATTGTATGATATTGAAACAAGAGCGTTAAAGCAAGCAGTCCGTAGAAATATAAAGCGATTTCCAAAAGATTTTATGTTCGAGCTCAGCCATGAAGAACATAATTCTTTAAGATCACAAATTGTGATCTTAAAGAGAGGACAACACTCAAAATATCCTCCGTTTGCATTCACAGAACATGGCGTTTCTATGTTATCATCAGTCTTAAACTCGGATCGGGCAATTCAAATTAATATTGAGATTATGCGAGCATTCTCAAAATACAGAGCCTTACTTCTCGAAAGCAAAGAGTTAAATTCAGAAATAAAACGATTAGATAGTAAAATCGATAAAGTGCTCAAATACTTGCTCAGTAAAATTGATGCACTTCAACAAAAAAAACTTGATGTACCATGTAAGAAAATTGGTTACAAAAGTCATGAAAAATAGATGAAATTTAAAATTCAATTGTAATCCTGTGGACATTCAATAGAGATCCGTTAACTTTTGTATCCAACCTGAACATGTAAACACGCAAACACTCAAACACGTAAACACATCTTCAAATTAACTCAATACTTCTTTCAAAACCTTCAACGACTTCGGTGTTCCTAAATTTGGTACATGCAACTGGTAGTATTCAATGATATTATTGAGTAAATTATTTCTGGCCGTGCTATTTAAAGGAACATCCAACATGTTTTCAAAAGAAACCTGAACTAACAAGCTAAATTGATAAGCAGCTTTTTCGTTGAAATAATTTGGATGATTCGGAATAACCGATTCAAAACAACCGCTGTTCATATTAAAAATATTGTAAGTATCTGAGTAAAGTCCCTTAGGAAAAAATCCCAAATATTTACTAAGCTGAAGTAAAAATACCAGATGAAAATTAGCAAAGCCTGATGCTCTTAAATCAAGCCATTGAAGAGAATTTGAAATAAAATCAAATAGTTCAGTGTTGACTTCTTCTTCCTTAATTGAGCGATAAAGAATTTCGTTTATAAGCAATAAAATTGAGCTTTTATGAATATCGTAAGGGATGCTCGAATACTGATAAGTAAGGCGAACATCCTGCAAAAAATGAATATTACTTTTTTCTTTATGATTAGCTGTAAGCTCAACCAGTGAAAGATGCTGAAATACCACGGGGGATATTTTTGATTTTTTCCTCCTCGCACCTTTTATAATATAGGATTGCAAGCCAAATTTTTCGGTAAATATCTTTGCAATAATACTGGTTTCGGAGTATTTTAATTGATGAAAAACGATGCCCCGGCTTGACGAAATCATTGGTTTAATACAATCAATTAATGAACAAAATTTTTGTGATCATGGTCGACGAACCATCACGATTGCTAACAAAAACCAGGTAAACGCCTGTTTTAGGTTTTTGTCCGTTTAATGTTTTTCCATCCCAAATTGCCTGTCCACCCAATGATCGGGTTTCAAAAACCAAATCACCACTGATATCAGTAATTTTAACGATGGCTTCGTAAGGAACATTCTTAATGGTAATCGGACCCGAATAATCTTCCCTTACCGGATTTGGAAAGGCATAAATTTCTTCTTTTATGTTTGAAGCATCCGAAGCATCTGATCGATAGGAAATAATCCCATTGCTTGTCCCGAAAAACACTTCTCCTTCCTTATTAATGGCGATCGATAGAATGTTGTTCGAAAGCAGTGGTGAATTTTCGGCCATGAAATGAAAAATCTGTTCTTTGCCATCTTCCGAAAATAAAAATACCCCTGAGTTTTCAGTTCCTACCCATTTTCGATTTGCACCATCTACCGCAATACTCGTGATCCGTTCAGTTTCGAGCAGATACTGAGTTCTGTTATCCCATTCAACAGTGATCCGTTGTACATCAAAACTACCTCCTCCAAAAACATTTTCCGGAGCGTAAATCAATCCGATACCTTCATTGGTTCCAAGCCAGATTTCTCCATTTAAATCCTCGGCCATGCAAACAATTTCTGAAGCGAAAATATTTCCGTTTCCCGGATTCGAGGTCAATACTTTTTTCTTATCATCCGATAAATCGCTGATTGAATTGTTATCATTAAAAACCAGCAATGAATGGGCGTTTCGTAAGATGATCCACTTTTGATTGTAGGAATCGATCAACATGGTTCCGATATCGACCCCGCTGTAAGACGATCCCATATTAAACGAAAACCAGTTTCCGTCGATGGTTTGTACTGATAGAATGTCATTGGCACCTGAATTGGCAATCCATAGATTCCCGGCTTCATCAAATGCAAGATCACTTACCAATATTCTTGAAGGATCAGCATTCCAGGTTCCTAAACTAGAATTTTCGGTGTTATAAATTTCAGTTAAACTTCCATCATTAAACTCAAGCAAACCGGTTTGCCAGGTGCCTGCAAAAACCTGTTTATGATTAAAAGGGTTAACAGCCAGGCTCAGCATATCTTGTACGTTTTCAAGTTCAGCAGATGTGCAATTTTCAGATAAACAATTGATGGAATTCCAGCTTTCATTGATGAACGAATAAATTCCTTCGCGTTTGAATAAGGGTGCCCATACCGAACTTCTTCCACCTGAAGCAACCCATAAATCATTACCGGCGGTTTTCATCGAAAAGACATCAATAAAGTCAGGGCCATTTAAACTAATGAATTCTCCTTGCCAACCATCACTTGAGGTTTTAACAAGGCCCTTTTTACTATCGGCAATCCAAATTTGATTTTCACTATCTATCAAAGCACTTTTTGGGAAAATACTCTTTTGGTTGGGCGACCAGATTTTGGTTTCCAATCCGAATTGTTGATTATAAACCAATACATCCATATTCCGGCAGAATAGCAATTTATTATCTTCAGCTACAATATCAATAATATCCGATTGATCAGCATGGGAAAATAGCTGCCACCCTAATCCATTCTGAATGTAAAGGACATCATCATTATATCCGGCATTGTATTTATTAACAATTATTTTCCCACCAAAAAACTCCACTAAATTGAAAGGTGAAGCAAAATCAGGAATGGTTGTTATCCTTTGCCAGAATGCAAAATCAGCTAGATTAGGAGCATTAATTGAAGCTGTGTAAATCCCATTTTCTGTGGCAGCATAAAAATTTGTTTCATTTGCAGAAAGATCAAAAATATTCAGATAGCTACCATTTAGCCCTATGTAATAAGTGTCTTTGATTTCTTCTCTGATAAAATCCAAAACAACAATTCCAAACCCACAAGAAAGGTATGCCAGATTATTACGAATAAATATATTGTGGATGGTTTTATTCCCCAGAATCTGCTTCCGTTTGATATCAGAAATATTGATGATTTGGTTGTTCTTGACTAAATCAACATTAGAATTTGTGTAAGCTATGATCAAAATACCTGAATTTTTATCATAGCTAATTTTACTAATTCCAACATCCGATAACCCATTTACTTTTGAAAGTTTTTCGATGCTGTTATCCGTTTTTTCATAATAAAACAAACTATAGGGTGTGGCACAATAAATTTTCGATCCGGCCTCAGCAACAGAAATACCACTTTTATAGGGTAAATGATCGCGCCACTGACCAATTCCTATCTGAGAAAAGACCGGGCTAATTAATAAAAAAAGAATGGTTATGAGAATGTATTTCTTCAATGTCTTTATGTTTGCTTACACAATATTAGTAATTTCATTTTTAATGAACGTCTTTTAAAGATCAAATTACTGCGGTGTTCAAACATCTTATATCTTGATATTCTATATCTAATTATGATGAATAAATATGCAGACTGTTTTGAGCAGCCGGTAAATAATTAATTCCAAACCAGCATACCAATAAAATAATAAAAGCGAAGGTAAGAATCCAAAGTGCCTGCGTCGTATTGGTTTTTTTCTTTATTCGAAGATGAATATAGATAAGATAAACCAACCAGGTTAATAAGGCCCAAGTTTCCTTAGGATCCCAGGTCCAATAATGTCCCCAGGCTTCTTTTGCCCATAATGCACCAAACAATAATCCAAATGTTAAAAAAGCAAAACCCAGATAAACCGAATTATCTGCTAATTTTAAGGTTGGATCAAAATCCATATTTTTCTTCATCAGAACTAAGCCCTTTAATGCCGTTAATGACGAAACGGCCAAAAAGGCATAAGCAATTATGTACACCACAACGTGTGGAATAAACCAAGGCGATTGAAGTGCCGGCATCAATGTTTTATCAAAAGTTTCGGGGTTCATAATGTTTATGAACATAAACAAAACAGCCAACGTAAGGGTATATGCCAACATCCAGAATATTTTCCATCGATAATAAATGAAAATCCCTATTACCGATAAAAATATAGAATACCATAAACGGGTTTCGCCAAGGGTCCGAAATGGCGGACGCTCCAAACTTATCCATAAATTAATGGTAAAACAGGCCAGACCACCAACTCCAAGTATGAGAAATACTGCAGCAAACCAACTGTATGTTTTTGATTTTACGAATATTAAAAAGAGCAATCCCACAATCCATAATGCAGTTGTGAGGTAAGTATATAGCGGAAAACTTGTCCAGGTCATAAATTAGTCTTTAATAGTTTTTGATCTTCCGGTTAGTGCCAGGTAAAGTGATCCTGCCAATATCATAAAAATACTGGTATAAACTGCAGGCAACCATGGGTCCCGAATGAGCTGAATGGCACTCATTTTTGACCATTTTCCCATTTTCTCGTCATATCCAACCTGATAAATTTTATACCCAAATACTTCAATAGGTTTGTTTACTATAATCTCAGCATCTTCGTATTTACTTACAGTTTTGAAAATCCTTAGTTTTGAGCTGAATTTTTTTGGGGCTTGAACTGTCATTGCCAAGGATAGGGTTTCATTTAACGGCATCAACTGCTTATCATACATGAAATTACCTGCAGAAATCCATCCTGTTTTTTCAACGCCGCTATTTACATTTACTGCCTTTATTTCAACTGCCGGAGTTGCACCCATAGTAGATGAGCTATCATATTGCCCATCTTTATATCTTGCTTCGGCAATAGATTGCTCTATTTCGAATTGCCAATCATTCCAATTAAACTTATTACCGATATTTACATCAAACAGCTTTTCTCCTTTTTTTGTCACAATTTTTGAGGTTTCGTTATCAATAATTGCCAGTGAAGGTGGATATTCTTCAATATCGAATTCAAGTAATTTAATAGCAAAAGGAAGTTGCTGTGTTATTCCGTTTTTATCCTCTGCAAAATAAATGGCCCGATCTAACACCAGGTTCATATTAAACATCTTTATATCGGCAGATCCCAGCGAAGCAGATGCTATCAAAATCCATAATCCGGCATGATTTAAGAAAAAACCGATATTTTTAAGATTGAATTTATTCAGTCTTTTAAAAATTGCATGACCAAGAATTGCAAGTAAGTAAATAGCAGAAAACAGGTAAGGCCAGCTATTTTTCAAATGAGTCAATCCCCAGGTTTGTATCCAACCTTCCTGCCTTTGTTGAGGAATAAATGCCATTAAAAGAACCAGGAACATCACAAAACTGATAGCTGTAACTGCTGCCGGAACACCAGACAGAAAAGAAGTAATTCTATTGTTAAGAATTTTACTGCTTATCCAAAAAATGACAATGAGCCCAATGGCTATAACCAAATTAATAGGCCATCCTGGAAGGGTAATCCTGTATTCGGATAGCACAAATTCAAGAACAAAACCCGCGATCAGCAAAGCAAGGTTTATTAGAATGCTTTCCTTGAATCCCCAAGGCTTTTCCCATATTTTTTTGTTGATCTTTTCAGCGTTATCTATATCTGTATGCATAAAGTTATTTTAGTGTACCAAGGATCATATAAATCTAGTGTGGCGAATATACGAGTTTTTCAATCTAAGTAATATTGTTTTAAAGGACAAATTAAGATGAATTGTTTGAATTCAGGATAAAGCATTGAATCTTATATTTACCATTAAGATTTTGAAATATAGGTATATTGCCTATATAATTAGCCTTATTCATTTCTCATCTTTGATTTAAAAGTATCATGGAATTCATGATAAATATCATTCATATTAAAAATTACAGCTATCTTAATTGTATAATTTTGTAAAACATACTAAAATTACTAATATGAAACTTCCAAAAACTGCCTATAACTGGACATCCTTAATTGGGGCGACCATATCAATTATTTCATTATCGATGATCGTATTTCTATTTACGATATCAATCATGTTCGATAAAGGAGGTTCTTATCTTGGTATTTTTATTTACATGGTATTGCCCATGTTTTTAATATTTGGATTAATTCTTATTCCAATTGGGATGTGGAAGCGGCACAGGGCGGAGTTAAAAAATGCTGATCTTAAAGAATTAAAATGGCTTAAAATAGATTTTAACGATCCAAAGCATAGAAATGCAATGTTGATTTTCATAGTTGGATCGGCCATATTTTTGTTTTTATCCTCCATTGGAAGTTATGAGGCCTTTCACTATTCCGAATCTGTAGAATTTTGTGGTACCGTTTGCCATGATGTGATGGAACCTGAATATGTTGCTTATCAAAACTCTCCACATGCAAGGGTTGCTTGTGTTGAATGTCACGTTGGTGAAGGTGCTGATTGGTATGTTCGTTCAAAATTATCAGGAATGTATCAGGTGTATTCAGTACTGTTTAAGAAGTATCCTACTCCAATTCCTACACCGGTTGAAAATTTACGTCCGGCCCGTGAAACATGCGAACGCTGTCATTGGCCCGAAAAATTTTATGCACAACAAAATCGCTTAGAAAAACATTATATTGCTGATGAACAAAATTCAGAATGGGACATCAGTTTGCAAATTAAAACAGGTCCCAATTACAGCGCTCTTGGATTGCAAGAAGGAATTCACTGGCATATAAATCCTGATGTTACCATTGAGTATATTCCCGGTTCATCAAACAGAGAAGAAATCCCCTGGGTTAAATACACCAATAAAAAGACCGGCGAAACTTATATTTATGAAGACACTGAAAATCCATTAAGTGAAGAAGTAATTAATTCTTCGCAGATAAGAACGATGGATTGTATGGATTGCCATAATAGGCCTTCACATAATTATTTATCGCCGTCAAAGTTTGTTGACAATGCAATGATAGCAGGCCTAATGTCATCTTCTATCCCTGAGCTAAAAGTGACTGCCATGGGATTACTATCCATCGAATATCCAACCAAGGACAGTGCTTTAAACGCTATTGCATCTGGAATTAAAGGGTTTTATGAAAATTCTTATCCTGAATTTTTAGCAGAGAATAAAGGTTTAATCGATGATGCAATTACTGCATTGCAGGATGGATTTCAAAAAAACATATTCCCATTCATGAAAGTCAGATGGGATATATATCCTAACCATATTGGTCATATCGAAAGCAATGGGTGCTTCAGGTGTCATAATGATACCCATCAAACCAAGGAACAAAGGGCCATTTCTAAAGATTGTAATTTGTGTCATATTATCAATGCCCAAGGACCTCCTGCCAATTTGGAACGATCATTAACTTTTGATGCACTTGAATTTAAACATCCGGTGGATATTGGTGAGGAGTGGAAAGTTACAAATTGTGCCGAATGTCATTCAGCTTTATTTTAAATCAACATTGATAAACTTAATGGCCAGGTAAAGAATCGCATTCATACATACATAAAAAAAACTCCTTTGGTTTAAAGGAGTTTTTTATTGAGTAACACTTATTGTAAATTACTCGACTATAGTTGGGTGTGCAATTTTAGCAACATACTCTTTATAATTAAAGCCTTTAAAATGTGGGCTTTCTGAATTATGGCATTTAAGGCATACCGCTTCTTTTGGCTCAATCATACCGTTTGCCAATGCTTTTGCCTTATCCTTCATAATAGCATTTGGGAAATATTTACTACCTGGTCCGTGACAAGATTCGCAAGATACACCTTCAGTAATTTTTAAACCAGCCACTAAATCTTTATCTACATGGCCAACCGTAGAATGGCATTTAATACACTTTGGATCTTTAGCTTCTGCAGCACTTAAAGATTCCATTGCTTTAGCATGTAATGATACTTGCCATTTAGCATACTGGGCTCCGGTTGCCGGTTTATTATGGCACATTTTACATTTATTTGCTCCTACATACTCAAAATCTTGAGCCATCAAGTTGCTGCTTCCCAGAAACACAACTAATGAAATTAACATTAAAATTCTCATAATCATCATTTTTATAGTTAGACTGTTGTTTGTTTTTATTATTTATTAAACCTATTACAAATTTAAGACCATTAATTTCTGTTAATACACTCCGGCAATAATCATCAATTCATGATCTTCGCAGCATATCATGTAATCTACATTCAATCGCGAATATAGCTCATTGATTTCCATCAATGCATAAAGCATGGTTATTAGAATTAGTTTTTAAAATAGTTTGTTTAGTATTTCAATCAATTTTGTAGTCAAATTAGTTCAAATCAAATATAAATAATTATCAATGTATTTCGTGATAGCCATTAATCATGCCCTTAAAATTACTAAGCGGTGTATGTCCGATGGTGCAAAAGTAGATATGGACAATTAAAAATAGTGAGACAATAAATCCCATTATAACGTGAATGATATGAGTTATATGTAATGCTTTGTTCCCAAAAAAATCAATAACCAAGAATTCGGGATATAGTATCATGATCCCTGTTAAAACCACAAGTGGGATAGTTACATACATCACAAAAATATAACTGAACTTTTGCAGTGGATTAAATTTATGCTCTTTAGTAATTGGAAATGGAGGATTTTCTCCTTTAAAAATACCAAAAGCATAATATCTGGCTTGCATAATCAAGTTCTTTACGATACCTTTTCTAAGAAAATACTGCCGACCATTTGGTGTAAGGAAATTTCCCAGAAAAAAACAGATATAACTCAGTACCAGAATAATTCCGGCGATATTATGAATTGATACGGACCAATCAAATCGAATCAGAGGAAGTGCCGGATCAGAATATTGCATGCTGATGCCGGTAAAGATCAACAATAAACAAAGGATTGCATTAAACCAATGCCAAAGCCTGATCCAAACGGGGTATAAATATATTTTTTCACTCATGGCGCTTAATGTTTAATGATAATACGTAAGAAAGCATGAATACACAATCCCAGAAAAACTAAAACGAATAATCCAATACTGATAACATTCAGATAGTAATTTCTGTTAGCTCCAATTACATACGATTCTTCAAGCATTGCCTCATTTGAAAAACCGGTAATGCTTCGTTCGTTGGTAAACTGATATTTATAAAGAGAGGCAAGCAATCGCGATTCTTTCGAATGACACTCCACACAAAGCTTAATAGCCTCTTCTTTAGGCCGAACATTATGTGCAACTAAGGTGTTATCATTAATTTGAGTATGACATTCGATGCACCTAACTTTTTTAAAGTGAAGAACTTGGTTGGGCAACCAATTATGTGTTACTAAAACATTCGGGTTTTCCATCGTAGTCAACAACTGGTATTTAGAAATATCAGCATGGCAGGTCAAACAAATTTCATTATCGTATTGTATGAAATCAGCCATATTTTCGTTGGTACGTGCATTAATTTTATAACTATGCGGATTATGACACATCCAGCAGGTAAAGTCTTCGGAATGTTTTGAGGAGTGAACACTTTTGTGAAAATCTTCTTCGATTTGCTCAAAATTGAACTTTGCATATTGTTCATCGCCGGCATGACAATCTAAACATGCAAATTTAGGCTCCATGCGCAATTGCCCTGAGTGGGGAAATTCTCCATAGTCGGCCGAATGACAATCCCTACAACTAAATTTCCAATGATTTGATTGGTAATATTCTACTGAATCCACGATAAAATATGGATTCATTCTTTCTTTCACTTTTTTCCCCATCCAGTCGTTTTGATAGTAATAGTTTGCCTGTCCGTGACAACTGAAGCATAATTGATTGTCTTCGGCATACTCAGCTATTCTTTGAGTTTGATCAGTTTGTGCAAGTATATAATTAGGCTGAAATAAAAACAAAGAGAAGAAGATAAAAACACCTAAAATGCGATATAAATTTCTTTTCATCCTTTTATTGTTATAAAGGGTGCCATTATTGTGATGACACCCTTATAATTATTTAATCAAAAATAAGCAATAATTTAAATTGATTCGATGCTTTTCAACTTGAATTAATGAAGTCAGAAAACCAGTATTCATCTTACAAATTTAGAAACCCCACAATCTTGTAATATTGAAACCTATAAACAAAGCTCCATCTTGCCAATCATTAATGTTGGTCATCATATTGTATTGTGGGCTAAGCGTATTGGCTGTTCCCATGAATATTTGGAAAGCGTGAGTTCCTGTTGCAAATTCAACACCAAAAGCTAAATTAGGTTTTGCTTTAAGATCCAAAACAGTATGTTCTTGAATTCCTTTGATATGCAAAGGAGCATCATAATTAAAAATGAAAGATCCTTGTGGGCTGAATTTTACCCTGCCACTAAAGGAAATCGCAATTTTATCATGTTCCTGTGTCGATTCAACCTTATTAATATGTGAGATACTTGGTGCAACCTGAAAAGAGAATGCATCGCAAAATTTTCGACCAATGATGATTTGGTTGAAAAATGAAAATCGATCTGTTCCACGTGAAGGTTGCCCGGCAGAAACAAATACTTCCTTATTTCTACCATCAATACCAAAATTACTATAATAGGTTATGGCTAGCGGGCTTCCGCCTTCCCGGGCTTGTTTTAAAATACTCCATTTTAATCTAAAATCGGTCATTTTATTGTATTTTATGGCTCCAACACCGATCATGATATTATTGTTTATGCTATAATTCAATCCAAGTCTGATATTTGATGGTGCATAAAGACCATACAAATCGGTAATTCCGTTCTGGACGGTTCCAAAATTATGCTCAATAATCATTTCAAGTGTTCGGGCATCTGGAATTACTCCGGTTTGGGCATTGATTAAAATCCCACTTTCAAATGGTGATCTTACCGGTTTAACTTCAACTTTTTCTTCTTGTGCAAGGAGAACGCCAAAACACATCAAAAAAGCCAGTATTATGCTATATTTTTTCATCTTTTTCTGATTTATAAGTTAATTATTTTTAGCACCCTCTGTAATCCATTTCAGGACCAATGCACTTTGTGAATCTGTAAATTGCTTCCAGGCGTGCGTACCTGCTCCAGGCTTAACGTAAGTGTACAATTTGCTGGAAGCCGGATTAGCTGTATTTACAAGACCCTTGGAAATGATTTCGCTATAGGCTTTTGCAGCAGTCAAATAAGGACGGGTTCCACCGTCTCCATGACAGGATGTACAACGATTACCTGTTGTAAAAATGGGTACAATCATCGTAGAAAAACTAGTTGCATCCGGATCAACAGGATCATCTGGATCTGGTTCCTCAATAGGGGGAGGAGTAGGGCGATATATAAAATCATATTCACAACCCGTAACAACCATCATTCCAACGAAAACCAGTATTAGTATATATATTGATTTTTTCATTGCAGAAATTTTAAATGTCATTTTAATCAAAAAAAGGCACCTTAAATAACCGATGCCTTTTTCTATATGGTTAATTACATAACTTATTTAACTTTCGCAATCGTATTTTTCAGAATGCCAATTACATATTGTGGATTGTGAACTCCAAGGCTCTTGTCTTCAGTAGCTAATTGCCAGTTAATAAAAGCTGCTGCTAAGTTGGCTGGTTGCGAACCTGCAATTGCATAACCTGCATGGCCTTTTGAACCATCATCATAGATACCTTTTGCAGTCAAGATAGCTTGTAACTCATCTAATAAAGTTTGAACTTCTAATTGTAAAGCTTTAACTTGTGCAGTCACTTCGGTGGTGCTAGTATGACAACTGGTACAACCTGCATAAGAAATCGCACCTGTTTCTTCATTAGTTACATTAAAAGTATGACCACCGGTAGAAGTGCCAGTAGCTGCAGCCATATGACAAGCAACACAACCGTCTTCCACATAATTTGCATGGGTGTTGATACCATAAGTTGCGGTTCCGCCCATTTTAATTAAACCTTCGCCTGCTAATACGTTTGCCTGTGGACCATGATGGCCACCATAACGATAAGAAGTTAAAGTTACATTAGCTCCATCAACAACTGGCATTGGGCTAATTGGTCTAGATTGATGACAGGTAGCACATAAATTACCTTTTCCAAAATCAACAGTGGCACCACCAACAAATAATTGAACATTTGCCGTTTGTGTTAAGCCTAAATCAGCAGGAGTGAATGTTTTGTGAATGTTATGACAAGTATAACAGTTAATTGGGTTGGGATTGTTGATAATTATACCATCATAAGTTCCGGCTAGGTTAGCAAGGAATCCTTGACTGGTATGACAAGTTGCACATGCACCGGTATTTCTTGCAAAAGCTTCACCAGTTGCATGAAGTGAATGTTCCCATTGGTTTACTTGTGCAAACATACCCTGAGATTGACCCCCGTCGTGACATAGGATACAACCTGCTGTTCCGTCTATTCCGTCAACACCTGCTTCGCCTCTTGGTCCGGCTGGTCCTACTGCTCCATCAATTCCGTCTTTTCCTGCAGCACCTTCCTTGGTACAACTTGTAATCATTAACACAGAAAACAGAAATGCAACTGTTAAAAAAGTTAAAAATGTAAATCTTTTCATTTGTCGTAGTTTTAAGTTAATATTTTTAGCGCTTGTTTATTCTTTAACAATATTAAACATTTTATAAAATCCACGTCTTTAAAGGGAAATGAGATATTTCAAACCGAAAATTGAAATAAACTATCCTTTTGCTTGACATTTATCAACCAAAGTTGGATATTTGTCACCTTTTGTGTTTGTTAAGATTCTTGAGACATGCTGTTTTTTCTATTAAATATTTGATTTTTAATACTATATAACTTTTACTACTTGCTTATTTAATTACATTATAAATAATGTACTATAAATCAGTTAACTAAACAACTTAACTATGCCTACCTATATTAACAATGCATTATGCAAAGATTGTTCTAAAAGGCTTAACATTTTTCATTTTTTAACCGACGATGAAATGGACTATATCAACGAGCATCGTCATGAGGTAAAATTCAATCCCGGCGAAACAATTTTCAAGCAAGGAGGAGCATTCACTCATGTTGCGTGTTTGACATCAGGTTATGGAAAAGTTTATATAGAAGGCATCAATAAAAAGAATCTGGTTCTTAATATTTTACGACCTACAGAAATGATTGGTGGACCCGGATTGTTCAACGATTTTCGTCATCATTATTCGGTTTCCGCAATTGATGATGTTGTTGCTTGTTTTATTGAAGTTGAGTCTTTTATGGAAGTTGCGAAACAAAACAAGGAGTTTGCTTCGGAACTATTCAAATGGATCAACCAAAAAGGGGTCCGTAATTTTGAAAAGCTGATTAATCTTACCCAAAAACAAATGCCCGGAAGAATAGCAGATGCCTTACTCTATCTTTCAAACTCTGTTTACGAAAATGATAAATTTACGGTCAATATTTCACGTCAGGATATTGCAGATCTGGCAGCCATGTCGAAAGAAAGTGCCATCCGAATTATTAAAGAATTCAAAGAATCGGGCTTTATTACCTGTGAGGGGAACGATTTTAATATTCTCGATCCAAAGGCACTGCATAAAATTAGTCAGACCGGTTAAAGAACCCAATTGGACATTTATTTTCTAACTTTGTATAAATAAGTTAAAAATAAATGACTGATTTACTGCAAAAATTTCCTTCTTTCATTTCCCGAACCATTCATATTGGCAACGTTGCTTTGGGCGGATTAAATCCAGTAAGGATTCAATCAATGACTTCGACCAATACTTTAAATACCAAAGAAACAGTTAGCCAGTCTATTCGCATGATTGATGCCGGCTGTGAAATGGTTCGAATAACCTGTCCCGGAATAAAAGAGGCTGAAAATTTAAGGCTCATCAAAAAAAAATTGCAACAAGCCGGTTACAATGCACCTCTTATTGCCGACATTCATTTTAATCCAAATGTGGCTGAACGTGCCGCCCGAATCGTTGAAAAAATCAGAATAAATCCAGGGAATTACACAGGAACTATTTCTAAAAACTTATCAGTATTAAGTGAGTTTGAATATCAGCTGGAACTCGAAAAAGTGGCCGATAAACTTCTACCTTTACTTAAGGTTTGTAAAGAATACGGAACGGTAATAAGGGTTGGGGTTAATCATGGTTCCTTATCCGAACGCATAATTCATAAATACGGAAACACACCCTTGGGAATGGTGGCTTCTGCAATGGAGTTCGTACAAATCTGTCAGGCATTTCAATTTTGCGATTTGGTGTTATCAATGAAATCGAGCAATCTAAAAATCATGGTGCAAGCCTATCGGTTATTGGTAAGTAAAATGCTTGAAAATAATATGGATTATCCTCTTCACTTGGGAGTTACAGAAGCAGGAAACGGATTGGACGGGCGAATTAAATCAACTTTAGGCATTGGCACTTTGATTCGGGAAGGAATAGGGGATACCATCAGGGTTTCGCTAACTGAGGCTCCGGAAAATGAAATTATTTTCGCAAAATCAATTATTAAAATATTGGGCAGGTCAACTCAACAAAATAATAAACACACTGATTATTTTTCGCATATAAATCCTTTTGAATATAATCGCAGAGGCAGCAATCTGACGGCTCAAATTGGAGGAGGAAAACCACCGATTGTAATTTCATCGTCACAGAACGAAGAAGCTGATTTGTTTTTTGACAAAGCACAAAATCTACTTGTTGGAAAACAAAATAATTTCAAAATCATCAGGATTGAAGAAAAGGTTAAAAATCGGATTTCTGAAAATCAAAATAAATTTGTTGAATTGCATTTGCTACTTGACCAAAAAGAGTTTGATTTGATTTTGGGACGAATCGTTAATGATGATATTTTATTGTTTTCCCTCGGCAACGATCAGGAGATTATTGAGGTTCGAAAACTGATTTCATCCTTACTCAGTCGGGAAATTAAAAACCCGGTTGTAATTAAAAAAACCTATGAGGATGAAAATTATGACGAGTTAATCGTACATGCCTCTACCGATTTTGGATCATTGCTTATTGATGGACTCATAGATGGGGTTTGGATAGAAAGTCTTAAACACGAAAGCAAAAGCACTTTATTAAGTTTTCGAATATTACAAGCGAGTGGTTCGCGAATCAGTAGCACCGAATTTATTGCCTGTCCCTCATGCGGCAGAACCAAATATAATATTGAACAAGCATTTGACGAAGTTAAAAAAGCAACAAATCACCTCTGCGGTTTAAAAATAGCGGTGATGGGTTGCATCGTAAATGGTCCGGGCGAAATGGCCGATGCGGATTATGGTTATATCGGCGCAGGCAATGGAAAAGTAAATTTGTATAAATCACGGGAATTAATCAAACAAGGAATTGACGAAAAGCAAGCCGTTGCAGAACTAATTGCACTGATAAAAAAGTACGGTGACTGGAAAGAAAAAAATTAGTTTCCCCTTATCAACTGAATGCTTTTAGGGATAATCGTGAACTCAAAAGGAGAGTGCCCAAGCGATTCACCATCCGTTTCAAGAAATAGGGAAGCCGCAGGATTTGAAGTAATCTCAATTCGTTTTCCGGTAAAGGTTTGTACTTCCGGAATTTTAACAAATGAACCATCGTATAAATTTTTAATGTTTGAGATGACTTTAAATTTTGAAGCTTTACGAATGAGGGTAATATCAAACAATCCGTTATCCGGGATTGCATAAGGAAGTTGCATCATTCCACCTCCGTTATATTTACATATTCCAATACTTAAGCTAAATATTTTTCCTGCAAAAACCTTATCATCATCAATGCGCAAATTAATTTCAGTATGTTGGTATTGTAATAATCCCAGGAATAAATTGATGAGATAAGCAAATGGCCCTCCGCCTCCTTTTTCTTTCATCAAATTGGTTTTTTTTGCAACAAGAGCATCATAACCCATCCCTGCCATGTTTACAAAATGCCTTGAAATAATTTTTTCTTTAGATGAGTATTTTACGATTCCGGCATCCTGTATAAAGGTCTTATCTTTTTGAATAATATCAATGGCACTTTCATAATCGTTAGGAATTTGGTACATTCTACCCCAATCATTACCTGTGCCAATCGGAATCATCCCAATTTTTATATCTTTCGTTCCGACAATCTTTTGTTGAAATATACCGTTTACAACTTCGTTAAATGTGCCATCACCTCCCACGACTATAATATTACGATAGCCATCGCTTATATATTGAGTAGTTATTTCGATGGCATCGTTTTTATGTTTTGTGAAAACATTCTTGAAAGAGAATCCTTTTTTTTCCAAAAGCGATTGAATCTTACTCCAATCCTTTTCACCTTTTCTTTTACCGGAATTCGGGTTGACAATTACCAACCAATCCTTTATGAATAAATCTGATTTAGTATCACCCAAAATAATCGTTGTTAAGTAAGTTTGAATGGGATCAAATTTAGGATAAATTTTTATATAACCGAAGTTCGATCCAATGCACATCAAATAAAACATGCTTCAATAGGTCTAATATTAAGTACTTTGGGCTAATAAGACATTAGATACCAGATGTTAGATCATAGATGAAACTTCTTTTTTGTCTAATATCTAAACTCTAACGTCTTTTATCTTAATTTATTAAAACGCAAATAACATAGCAGCGAGTATTTCAATGCTTTTTCTGTAGAATTAATGTAATATTGATTCTAAATGATCTATTTTTTCCAAAACGCAGGTGCAAAAATGATGAGTACGGTGAACAATTCCAAACGACCTAAAAGCATTATAAAAGATAAAACCCATTGGCCGGCCAAAGGAATATGGGAATAATTTTCGATCGGACCTACCGACCCAATACCGGGGCCAATATTGCCAAGTGAGGCAGCAACAGAGCCGGCAGCTGACTCAAAATCCAATCCTAAAGCCGACATGATAAGTGTGCCAAAAACAAAAATGAGGATGTAGATTAAAAAGAAAGCCATTACTTTATAAATAATATCTCCATCAACTGATTTCTTATTAAGTTTTACAGGAATAACTGCTTGTCGATGTATCAATCGCTTTAATTCTTGTCCACTATTTTTTAATAATAAAAGTTGTCTGATGACTTTCATACCACCACCAGTTGAGCCCGCGCTTCCACCAACAAACATCAATAAAAAGATGATGAGCCAAAGTGTACCTGGCCAGAGTAAATAATTGTCAGTAACAAAGCCTGTAGTTGTAATAATTGAAACAACTGTGAATAAGGTGTCCCTGAAAGCCTTTTCCATTTCTACTGTTCCTAAGCTAGTAATAGCAATGGTTATAGCAATTGTTGCAAGCCCGATTAGTGCAAGGTAGTTTCTGTATTCTTCGTTGTCCCAAACTTTTCGCAATCGACCTTGTAAGGCAAAATAATGCAAAGTGAAATTTGTTCCCGCCAAAATCATAAAAAAGATGATGATGTATTGTATGTAAGACGAATAGCCTGCTATGCTGTCATTTTGAGTTGAAAAACCTCCGGTAGCCATGGTACCAAAAGCGTGACATAAGCCGTCAAACAAATTCATCCCTCCGGTCATTAACATGATTGTTTCTGCAAAGGTGAGCAAAACATAAATTGCCCATAGACGTTTTGCAGTGTGTGTGATCCGAGGATGGAGTTTATCGTGAGTTGGGCCCGGCATTTCGGCAACAAATAATTGCATACCCCCAATTCCCAAAACCGGTAATATGGCAACTGATAAAACGATGATCCCCATTCCGCCTATCCAATGAGTTAAGCTGCGCCAAAATAAAATTCCTTTTGGAACAGCTTCAATATCACTTAAAATAGTTGCTCCGGTGGTTGTAAAACCAGACATGGTTTCAAAAAAAGCATTTGTAAAACCGGGAATTGCTCCACTAAATAAAAAGGGTAAGGTGCCAAAAAAAGAAGTAGTAATCCATGTAAAAGTGACAATCAAATAGCCTTCGCGTTTACCTATGATATTGCTGGTATATTTGCGCAAAGCGATGAATAAAGTGGCTCCAACTGCAGAGGTAATCAGTCCCGAATAAAGTAATGCCAAATAACTTGTTTCATGATAGTACAAAGAAAATGGGATACCCAGAAACATAAAAAAACCTTCAATCATCAGTAAAAAACCAATAATCTTTAGGACTAATTTGAAATTTATATCCGCATTTTTAAACATGCATAAAATTATTTATTTACTAATAATGCGAATTTAGGGATAAGAAATAAAATCAGTTAAAAAGTTTGTCTACTTTGGTTATGGCATGAGGCAAACAAAAAACAACAACCCTATCACCTTCCTCAATTTGAGAATTACCCATTGCAATAAAACTTTCGTTACCTCTATAAATTCCGCCTATTAATGCGCCATCCGGAACATTTAAGTATTTAATTTGCTTTTTAGTTATCGCTGAAGAAGGTTTGGCAACAAGTTCAATTACCTCTGCATCCACCCCACTTAAGCATTTTAGAGAAGCAACTTCAGAGCCCATCGTAAACCGAACAATATAACTTGCAGTAATTAGTTTTTTATTGATAATAGTATCAATACCAATGTTTTGTGAAATGTCGATATAATCAATGTTTTCGACCAATGCTATAGTTTTCTTAACACCGAATTTGCGTGCATGTAAACAAGTAAGGATATTTGTTTCCGAATTATCGGTCACCGCAATAAAAGCATCAACTCCACGAATGCCCTCCTCTTCCAAAAGTTGAATATCACGCGCATCTCCATGAATAACCAAAGTATCTTCCAAATAATCCGTTAGACTTAAACATCTTTCTTTATCAACTTCAAACAATTTGATATTTACCTCTTTTTCCAATCGCTTACATGCAGTTCGTCCAACACGACCTCCTCCAACTACCATGATATTCTTTATCTCAAAACGTGATTTTCCACAAAATTCCATCAGGTCATCAATACCTTCGGGTTTAGTAATCACATAAATCAGGTCGTTTGGAAGAAATTTATCATTTCCTTTTGGAATAATTGTTTGACCGCTTCTGTGTATTGCTACAGCTCTGAAATTCAGGTGTGGGTTTTCCTTTGCAATTTGATACAGACTTTGGTACATAATCGGGGCATTTTCTTCCAACCTTATCAAAAATAAAGAAAGCTTTTTATTGGTAAAATCGAAAATTTCTGTTGCTCCTGTTTGATGCAAAAGGTCCGTAATTTCGTGTGCGGCAATCTCTTCCGGACAAATCATGGCGTCGATACCAAGGCTTTCATAAATCTTTTTATTTTCCTCACTTACATTTTCCAGGTTATTAACACGGGCAATTGTTTTTTTTGCTCCTAATTTTTTACCAAGAATAGCTGTAATAATATTTACCTGCTCATTATGAACTACCGAAATTAATAAATCCGTATTATGAATATTAGCACTCTTAAGGATCGGAATGTTGGTTGAATCGCCAGTGATTGTCATCAAATCAGTATGTGATTCAACCATTTTTAATAATTCTTCGTTGGGATCAACTATGGTAATGTTATGGTTTTCACTGGCTAATTGTTTCGCCAGATGCAATCCCACTTCTCCATCTCCTGCAATAAGTATATTCATAAAAATATTTTCTTTGCGGCTGCGAAATTAATGCAATCTGATCAAATATAGCAAATTATCAATTAAAAATGCTGCTTTTTATTTTAATCGGGAGGAAAATAGAAGATGAAATTATTTCTCTAATCGAACGTAAATTTATCCCAGTCAGGGCCTACATTAAATTTTCGTCTTAAATCAGTTAAGGTAGTCAGGGATAATTCAACGATGGCAATTTCTTCAATTTTCGGATTAAGGGAAAGCAATATTTCACCTTTTGGATCAATAAGCAATGAGTCTCCCGAATATTTATTTCCGCTTCCATCAATGCCAATTCGGTTCAAGCCAATCACATAGGCCTGATTTTCAATCGCACGGGCAATGAGTAATTGTTTCCATGGATAACTTCTGGAAGCCGGCCAATTGGCTACATAAATCAATAAATCATATTCAAATTTATCGTCAGTATAGGTATTTTTACTCCATACAGGGAAACGTAAATCATAGCAAATCAAAGGACGGATTTTCCAATTATTCAAATTAAATATCAATCTTTCATTACCGGGCCTGATCGTATCAGCTTCATCACCTAAATGAAAAACATGTCGTTTTGAATATTGATCAAAAGTTCCATCCGGTTTCATTGAAATAAAAGTATTGAAATAGGCATTTTGATTTTTCAGCAGCAAACTTCCGGCAATGCTACAATTAAGTTGGGATGCTTTTTTATGCATCCATTTCATGGTTGAACCATCCATATTTTCTGCGAACCTGTCGGGATCAACAGGAAATCCGGTATTAAAAACCTCCGGTAATGCAATTAAATCAACCGGTTCGTCTATTTGAGGTAAAAGAGAATCAAAATGATTTAAATTACCTTGAATATCTTCCCATAAAATATCGGACTGGATTAGTGCTATTTTTAAATTTTGCATAAAATTTCTGCGGCTTTGTTTAATGTTTCTTTTTGTTTGGCAAAACAAAATCTGAGTCTTTTTGATTCCATTCCATCATGATAAAATGAAGAAACGGGTATCGATGCAATTCCAAATTTTTTAATCAATTCCTTTGCAAATTCCATTTCGGGCTTATCCGAAATATCGCGATAATCCAACAACTGAAAATAAGTTCCAAAACATGGGACTATCCGAAAACGTGAAGTCCTGATTTTATCTGCAAAATAATCTCTCTTTTGTTCGTAAAACGAATGAAGTTTATTGTAGTTTTTCTTCTTGCTTATAAAATCGGCAATGGCGTATTGAATTGGAGTATTCACGGTAAACACATTAAATTGGTGAACCTTGCGGAACTCATTCATTAGTTTTTCAGGTGCCAAAACATAACCCATTTTCCAACCTGTAGCATGAAAAGTTTTCCCAAACGAAGCGATGACAAAACTTCGGCGAGCCAGCTCAGGATATTTACAAACACTTTCATGTTGCAAATTGTCAAAAATCAGATGCTCATATACCTCATCACTAATTACAATAATATCCGTTTCTTTAGTCAAAGCTTCCAATTGTAAAATATCGGAAGATTTTAATACACTTCCGGTGGGATTGTGCGGGGTATTAATGATTATTAGTTTTGTACGATGGGTGATCAATCGGGGTAATTCGTCCCAATCTATTGAATAATCGGGCAAAAGAAGTCTGGCATATTTTACCGTTCCTCCATTCAAACGAATTGATGGAGCATAGCTGTCATAAGCCGGTTCAAAAATAATCGCCTCGTCTTCATCTCTTATTATTGCAGAAATGGCAGTATAAATTGCCTGCGTGGCTCCTGCCGTAACCGTAATTTCAGAATCGGCATTGTATTCTGCGCCATATATATCTTTAACCTTTTTCACAATCTGCGCCCTTAGAGCCGGAACACCCGGCATAGGTGCATACTGATTATATCCATTTTTCATATAATGATGAATCAATTCGATCAGTTCGGCAGAAACCGGAAAATCTGGGAAACCTTGAGACAAATTAATCGCATTATGCTCATTTGCCATTTTACTCATTACAGCAAAGATGGAAGTCCCAACATTAGGCAACTTTGTACTCAGTCTTCCTTCAAAATCTAACATTAATATATTATTTAAAAGCAAATTTAATTAATTTAAACAGAAATTGTATTTTTGAATTTCATTGACACCTAAAAATAATCGGATGAAAACAATCAATCAGTTCAGCTTTAAAAACAAAAAAGCATTAATCAGGGTTGATTTTAATGTTCCCTTGGATGAAAATTTTGAAATTACTGACACCTCAAGAATTGATGCTACAATTCCAACGATAAAAAAGGTTTTGAAAGATGGGGGATCTGTCATTTTAATGTCACATTTAGGGCGACCTAAAGGTGGTCCCGAAGATAAATTTTCACTTAAACATCTGTTAAAGTATTTATCATCTGCGTTAAAACTTGAAGTACAATTTGTCAACGATTGTATTGGTGAGGAAGCTAAACAAAAAGCAGTAAACCTGAAAAACAGAGAAGTGCTGCTTCTTGAAAATTTAAGGTTTTATAAAGAAGAAACCGCAGGGGACGAGGACTTTTCAAAAAAGCTCGCTTCACTTGGGGATGCTTATATCAATGATGCTTTTGGAACAGCGCACCGCGCTCATGCATCAACAGCAATAATTGCCAAATATTTCCCTGAAAATAAAATGTTTGGTTACATTATGAACGATGAAATTACCAATATCAATAAGGTGATGGTTGATCCACGGCGACCATTTACTGCAATATTGGGAGGTGCCAAAGTATCGGGTAAAGTTGAGGTGATCACAAATCTTTTGGATAAGGTTGACAACCTTATTATTGGGGGAGGAATGATGTTCACGTTTATTAAAGCCCTTGGAGGAAATATCGGGAATTCGCTCGTTGAAGAATCACTTTTTGCATTGGCAGTTGACACCATCAATTTTGCCAAGGACGAAAATGTGAATCTCTACTTACCAACTGACGCAATTATTGCAGATGGATTTTCAAATGATGCAAAAACAACCGTTTCCTCATCTTATAATATTCCGGATGGATGGATGGGTTTGGACATCGGCCCGGAAACAATTAAAAAATACAAATCGATTATTGAGGATTCAACAACCATTCTTTGGAATGGGCCCATGGGTGTTTTCGAAATGTCGAATTTTGAAAATGGCACAAAAGATATTGCTCTGGCGGTTGCAAAGGCTACTAAAAAAGGAGCTTACTCATTAATTGGTGGTGGTGATTCAGTGGCCGCCATAAATAAATATCACTTAAAGGATCAGGTAAGTTATATTTCTACCGGTGGTGGCGCCATGCTTGAATATATTGAAGGAAAAATCCTACCCGGAATCCAGGCAATAGAAGAATAAATATGGGGCAATCGATCGAATCATTTGTAGCTGACAGGGTACAAGAATACGCATGGAAACAAGATTTGAATTGCGCTCAAACCACACTTTTGGTTTTATCCGAAAAATTTAATATTGAACTTAGCCCTCAGATTATTGATGGCTCTTCGGGCTTAAACGGTGCCGGACAATATCAGGCTCAATGTGGTTTGGTTGAAGGGGCATTAATTTTTATAGGTATTTATTTGCGCTCACAACGGAAGGAGAAGCAGGAAATTCAAACCATGTGCAAAACATATGCCCAAAGTTTTGAAAACAAATTCGGAAGTTTGAGTTGCAGCCGGCTAAGACCAAACGGTTTTAATTTGACAGATCCTCCGCATCTTTGCAGTGATTTAACGGAACAAACTCTGTTGTTTGCCATTGATTTTATTTCAACCTATTGATCTTAATAACGTAATATTCAATAATAAAAAAATATTTGTATAAGTATTCATTTTTAACCTACTAAGCCGAACAGCAATGCTCAAAAAATTCTTCATTTTTCTATTCGTGGTTGGACTCTCTTTTAGTGCTTTTACACAAGAAGAAGAAAACCCGGAAGCCTTCAACCTTACTAAAATTGGTCAGGATGTCCCTAACTTTTCGTTTACCACTATCGACGGTAAAACTTATCAGATGTCCGATCTGAAAGGCAAAACCGTACTTCTTAATTTTTTCGCAACCTGGTGCGGCCCCTGCATGAAGGAAATGCCTCATCTGGAAGCTGAAATCTGGAAAGAATTTCAAACACGTAAATTTTTGATTCTAGCCTTAGGCAGAGAACATTCGATGGATGAAATTGTAAAATTCAACGAGAAAAAAGGATTTACTTTTCCAATAGGCCCCGATCCGGAGCGAAAAGTTTACAACCTTTTCTTTACAAAGTATATTCCTCGCAATGTTTTGATAAATAAAGAAGGGAAAATTATTCTTCAGGAACAAGGTTATACCGAAGAAGGATTTAAAAAATTGATCGAACTGATTGATCGGGAAACAAAATAACGATTAAATACAACGCGATATTTCAATCCGCTAAACTCGTAATTCTGAAGTTTGGCGGATTATATTTTTTTCAGATCTTCTTTATCAATAAAAGGATTTTTAATGTTCCTTATTTTGTCAAGACTAAGTTTGGGAACGATCATCGGTGCAAATTTTTCAATAGGGCCATAAAGCATTGACTTTTGTATTGTATTTTCCTTGATGATGGATTTGCTATAATCAAAACTATTGATGATCCACAAAATAACACTTAACAAAAATAACGCTTTTATTATTCCGAAAACAGCCCCAACTATTTTATTAACAAAGCCCAACAATATAATATCAACAAATTTTTCGAGTATTTTCCCAATGAGAAATACCATAAAAACAACCACCATAAATGTAAAAACAAAGGCAAAAATTGATAAATATTTATCTCCAATATCGAAATTACGGGACAGAAAATCTGCAGCAAAGTAAGAGAAATTGATCGCGAAATAAATTCCAAGTATTAAGGCGACCAGCGAACTAAGTTCAATAATAAATCCTTTTTGAAAACCACGGTAAGTCAGCCAAACTATGGGGATAATCAATATAATATCTAAAATATTCATCGTGTTTTTAATCTTCTGGTCAATTCGTTGGAAAAAATAAAATCATTCAATTCAGCATTTTGGGTGTGTAAAATATCTTTGTTATCACCGGTCCACGAAAGTTTTCCATTAAAAATATAAGCGATACTATCACCAATCTCTAATACTGAATTCATATCGTGCGTATTAATGATGGTGGTAATATTATATTCTATCGTAATTTCTTTAATCAGATTATCGATAACACCAGCTGTACGTGGATCCAGACCTGAATTGGGCTCATCACAAAATAAATATTTGGGGTTCATTGAAATTGCTCTGGCAATCGCGACCCGCTTAACCATTCCACCACTTAACTCGGAAGGCAATAATTTATTAACATTTTCAAGATTGACCCGCTTTAAACAAAAATTAACCCGTTCACGCTTTTCTTCAAGAGTCATTTGTGTAAACATCGAAAGCGGAAACATCACGTTTTCTTCAACACTTTTTGAATCGAACAGTGCCCCTCCCTGAAAAAGCATACCCACCTCCTGCCGAATTTCCATTTGCTGTTTGTTGCTCATATTCGTAAATGAGCGGCCATCATAAATTACCTGCCCCTCATCAGCATTATAAAGACCCACAAGGCATTTCATCAGAACAGTTTTACCCGAACCACTTTGTCCAATAATCAGGTTTGTTTGTCCCTGTTTGAACGACACAGAAACATTGTCCAAAACTTTTTTATCGGCAAAACTCTTTGATATTTCCCTGGCCTCAATCATACCAATAACAGTTGGGTTAAAATCAAATCGAAAATAATAATGATGATACTACTTGAAACTACGGCCTTTGTACTGGATTTACCAACATCAAGGGCACCGCCGGTAGTCGTATATCCAAAATATCCGGATACGGATGCAATAATAAAAGCAAACACGATGGTTTTAATTATTGCATATAATATCGTAAAGGCTTCGAAATCCCATCTTAATCCTGTTATAAAATCCTGAGTGGTTACAATCCCTGATAAGGAACAAGCCAGCCATCCCCCAAATAAACTGACAAAAATGCTTAAGATAATCAAGAAGGGATTGATAATCATGGAGGCTGTTATTTTGGGTAAAATCAAATAATTGGCAGGATTTACACCCATTATTTTTAGCGCGTCAATTTGTTCGGTAACTTTCATGGTTCCGATTTCCGAAGCAATGCGTGATCCAACTTTTCCGGCCAAAATCAAGCTAATGATAGTTGGAGAAAACTCTAAAACAATAGATTGCCTAACTGCAAACCCAACGGTAGTAAGTGGGATAAATGGGCTATCAATATTATAAGCTGTTTGTAAGGCTACAATTCCACCTGTAAAGGCAGAAATAAATAGGACAATTCCTAAGGATTCTATTCCCAAACCCTGAAATTCAAACATTAATTGTTTACGAAAAACACTTCCCTTATCAGGCCGTCTAAAGGTCTCTAACATTAAGAGTACATATCTTCCAAGGGTGCTAATCAGCATAAGTTTAGAAACTTTTGGCTAAGTTAATCAATATTTAAGAATTTATGTTTGTGACCTAAACCAAATTCCTAATTTTGCAACAAAACGAATCTGCTTATAATTTAATTGTTCAAACTTCGTTAAGATGAATACCGTTTATGAAAATTACAAAAATGAACAAGATTTTATTGTGTACTTTCGGCTTAATTTTAATATTCATATTAGCTTCCTGTAGTTCGACAAAACATGCTTTTCCTAAAAAAACCAGAAAAACTAATAAATGTAACTGTCCAACCTGGGGTTATCAAATTAAACAAAAAGAACTTTCCGGCTGTTATTATGGATGATTCTCAAATAATACTAAAAAAATATTTACCTGAAAATTCGCCTGATCTGATTTTTGAATGGATTAAACAATATAAAATTCATTTACGAATTACACGTACCAGAAGAAGCAAGCTTGGCGATTACCGCCAGGCGCATAATGGTTCACCTCATCGTATTTCAATAAACAACAGCCTTAATAAATATGCTTTCCTAATTACACTTGTTCATGAAATAGCTCATCTTGTGGTGTTTGAAAAATATGGAAACCGAGCTAAGCCTCATGGAAAAGAATGGAAGCTTGCTTTTCGTAATTTAATGAACCCCTTCATTATTGAAAGGGTTTTCCCCGATGATTTATCGGCTATCATTTATCAATATTTACAAAATGCAGCTGCATCAAGCAATACCAATATACTGCTGGCTCGAGCTCTCAAAAAATATGACGAAAATGAGGTAATGGGTGTACATATTGAAGAACTAAGTGAAAACACGGTTTTTAAACTTTCGAATGGCAAAATGTTCAAGAAACTGGAAAAAAGGCGCAAACGATTTAAATGTGTAAACCTTGAAAACGGTAAGTATTATCTTTTCGATCCTTTGGCACGTGTTATTCCTTTAGAACATGAGCTAGCATAAGGATATTTTATATCTTTATATCCTAATTTTTTCTGAAAAACCCAACTAATGGAAGTTAACCAAAACAACTATTGTGTTATCATGGCCGGAGGCATAGGAAGTCGATTCTGGCCAATGAGCAAAACTTCAAATCCCAAACAATTTATCGACATACTCGGTTCAGGGTCAACCCTTATTCAACAAACCTTTAGCCGTTTTTTAAAAATTTGCCCATCAGAGAATATTCTTATTGTTACAAATCAGATATATAAAAACCTGGTGATGGAGCAGCTTCCAAATATTTCTGAAAATCAGGTACTATGCGAACCCATTGGACGAAATACCGCACCATGTATTGCTTATGCAAATTATAAAATACTGCAAACAAATCCGGATGCAAAAATTATTGTAGCTCCTTCAGATCATATTATTTTAAAAGAGAATGAATTTATTAACACCCTGCTTTCTGCACTCAAGGCTTCGACTGATAATGACTGGCTCATCACTTTAGGAATCAGGCCAAGCAGGCCCGATACAGGCTATGGGTATATCCAATACCTGGATAAAGAAATTTATAAACCTGATAACCGATTAAAAAAAGTAAAAACTTTTACGGAAAAGCCCGCTCTTGAAAAAGCAAAAATGTTTTTAGAAAGCGGCGACTATCTTTGGAATGCCGGTATTTTTATCTGGTCGCTGGCAAGCATCAATAAAGCTTTTGAAATGTATCTCCCAAACGTTAATTCTCTTTTTAAAAAAGGAATTGGATTATACAACACTGCCAACGAAACCTCATTCATTAATGAAACTTATACTTCCTGCCAAAACATTTCAATCGATTACGGGGTAATGGAAAAAGCAGATAATGTATATGTACTTGCTTCAGATTTTGGATGGTCGGATTTAGGAACCTGGGGTTCACTATATGATGTCCGGGAGAAAGATCAAAACGAAAATTCCATCATCGGTAACAATGTAATGACTTACGATACCAAAAACTGTATTGTTCATGTGCCAAAAGACAAACTTGTTGTTTTACAAGGGCTCGATAATTTTATTGTTGTTGAAAATGATGGCGTTTTACTCATCTGCAAAAAAAATGAAGAACAACAAATAAAACAGTTTGTTACCGATGTAAAAGAACAAAAAGGTAACCAATATATTTAATCATTAACCATTTATTTAATTAAAAACATGAAAAAACTAATTTTACTATTATTTATTGCATTACTTGGTATTCAACCGGTAGTAAATGCAAATGAAGGCATGTGGATTCCTTCATTAATAGCACGACTCAATATTGCCGAAATGCAAAAAATGGGTTTCAATTTATCTGCTGAAGAACTTTTCAGTATTAAAAATTCAAGCATTAAAGATGCGATTGTAATTTTTGGAGGCGGTTGTACGGGTGAAATTATTTCGTCCGAAGGTTTGGTAATTACTAACCATCACTGTGGTTATGGCTCGATCCAAAAAGTGAGTACCGTTGAAAATGATTATTTGACCAATGGATTTTGGGCGTATAGCAAAAAAGAGGAAATTCCGATATCAGGTTTGTCTGTTCGTTTTTTGATAGACATGAAAGATGTAACCAGCGAAGCTTTGAAAGGGGTTAATGCAAATATGACCGAAACGGAAAGAAAGGAATTGATTGCCCTCAATTCAAATACCATCCGAAAAGCTGCTATCGAAGGCAATCATTATGACGCATTGGTAAGAAGTTATTTTGAAGGAAACGAATATTACCTGCTGGTTTATGAGCGTTTTGACGATGTTCGATTGGTTGGAACCCCTCCTGAAAGTATTGGGAAATTTGGAGCCGACACTGATAATTGGATGTGGCCGCGTCATACCGGTGATTTCTCGATGTTCAGAGTGTATATGTCGCCCGACGGAAAACCGGCTCAGTTCTCAGATAAGAATATCCCTCTTAAACCAAAGCATTTTTTACCAATCTCATTAAAGGGCGTTAAAAAAGATGACTTTGCAATGGTAATGGGTTATCCCGGAAGCACTGATCGTTATTTGTCATCTTGGGGCGTTGAACAGGTTATTGACCAAAAAGCACCAATGACCGTAGCAATTAGAGATCGCGTCTTAAATATTATGAAAGAAGACATGGATGCTTCTGAAAAAATCAGACTACAATATGCTTCAAAATTTGCTGGTATTGCCAATTATTGGAAATTTTATATCGGACAAAAAAAAGGGTTAACCCGATTAAAAATTGCTGATAAAAAAAGAGCTTTGGAAGCTGATTTTGCTAAGTGGGCAAAAGGCAAACCTGAATTCGAACCAGCTTTAGGATTAATGAAAGAAGGAATTAAGGAAGTGTCAAAAAATTATCCTGCCAGTTTATATTTTAGTGAAGCAATTCAACGGGGCAATGAAATTATCAGATATTCAAATACTTTTAAATCGCTCTATACCGAACTTTCAAAAAAAGAACAGGATACTAAAAAAATTGAAAGTATAATCAGCAGACTAAAAAGTGGTATTGAAGGTCATTTTAAAGATTATAATGCACCTACTGATCTTAAATTATTGGCAAACTCTTTGAATCACTATTATACAGATATTCCTAAAGAAGTATCTCCTAAATATTTTGTTGAAATAGCTGCCAAATACAAGACAGATTTTAACAAAATAGCTGATGATATGTTCAAAAATTCAATCTTTGGCGATGAGCAAAAAGTGGCCAAATTTCTTGATAACCCAAGCCTAAAATCATTAGAAAAAGACCCTGTTTTTAAACTAATGCAGGCCTTTTATGATAATCAGGAAATAATTTCGGCAAAAATGGTGCTTCCTTATGAAAATTTAGCAAAAGGAAATCGATTATTTGTTGCAGGTTTGCAGCAAATGAACCCCGACCAAAGATATTCTCCTAATGCAAACTCAACCATGCGTGTAACCTATGGAAGCGTTCAGGATTATTACCCTGCAGATGCTGTTCACTATAACTACATTACAACCCTTGATGGCGTAATGGATAAAGAAGATCCAAATGTCAGGGAGTTTAACGTTCCTAAAAAATTAAAACAAATTTACGAAGCCAAAGACTACGGTGACTATGCAGAAAATGGAACCGTTGTTACCTGTTTTTTAACCAATTTGGATATCACAGGTGGTAACTCCGGAAGTCCTGTTATTAATGGCGATGGACAATTAATTGGACTTGCTTTTGACGGCAACTGGGAAGCCATGAGTGGCGACATCGCTTTTGAGGAAAAACTACAAAGATGCATTGCGGTTGATATTCGTTATGTGATGCTTATCATTGATAAAATGGCAGGTGCTCAAAATTTATTAGATGAGATGACCATTGTTAAAAAGTAATTTTTACATAAATACTATAAAAAAAAGAGGCCGGTTGGCCTCTTTTTTTTGGTGCGATTGAAAAGTTTGATTAAAAGACAACTAAGGGCTCCCCTTCCGATAGGTTCTTTTGTTAGAGATCTTTTTTCAATGCAATGTTAACCAGAAACAGACATGACACATTATTTCACAGCCAACATGGATATATACCACAGATTTAAAAATGTCGCACCTTAAAAAGAATTTTTTTATGATTTAAATTTAAATATTAGCTTAAAATTTTGTCTATCATTCCATTACGCGATTTAAATTTTACAAATAATTTTAAGCTTCAATTAACAACATAAACACTATTTTTGATTTATAATATAAATAACTGCCCAATGGGAGTTGAAATTGAAAGAAAATTTTTAGTCGATAAAAATCTTTTTAAGCCTTCCGTAAAAGGGGAATTGGTGCATCAGGTTTATTTGAAAAGGAATAATGGTCGTTCTGTTCGTGTAAGAATAATTGGGACAAATGCTTTTATAACAATTAAAAATACCATTACTGCAATGGTTAAAAATGAATTTGAATATGCAATTCCTTTACAGGATGCACAGGAAATGATCGAAATATTTAAAGATCTGCCGGCTATTAAAAAAATCAGATATCAGCAGGTAATTGATGGGAACGAATGGGTAGTCGATGAATTTTTAGGAGAAAATGAAGGTCTTTTAATGGCAGAAATTGAGCTTCCCTCTACCTCAACTTCATTTTCCAAACCGGCTTGGTTGCTAAAAGAAGTTACTGATGACTTCAGGTTTCATAACTCCAGCCTTGCAGCTCTTCCTTTCAAAGGTTGGACAGAGAAACCTTAACATTTTTTAATATCTGCAAGTTGGCATAATGTTTAATTTTGATTTCAAATATTCATTTATGATTCCTCCTTTGCCTTTTTATCAAAAACGCTTTGATCGATTTTCAGAAGAACTTAAAAAAACTTCCCAACTTGTTGAACGCTATTCCGTAATTCGCATCCTTGTTTTTATTGCCGGATTGATTCTTCTTTATTTTTCAACAACCTTTAGCCTGAATATAGCCTTGGCCTATTCTGCATGTTTCGCAATTGTTTTTGGATTTATTGTTTATCATCATGGCATACTGCATAAACTTAAAAAAAACCTGACCATTCTGAAGGATATTAACAAGAATGAAATAGCAGCAATAAATGGAGAGTTTGGGCATTTTAATAAGGGAGAGGAATTTATAAGCAACGAAAATCATTATGCTGATGATTTGGATATTTTTGGAACAGGCTCCCTATTTCAATATTTAGACAGAAGTACCACCTTTAGCGGAAAGGAAAAATTAGCCCATTGGCTGGCAAATCAGGAATTAAATACCGAACAAATTTTACTTAAACAAGAAGCGGTTAAAGAACTTGCAGATAAACCTGAATGGAGACAAAACCTGCAACTGATTGGCAAAAATACCGATGAGAAAAAACAAGATGTACTTGATATCTTGAAATGGCTTGAAGAAGAACCTCTCATTAAAAACAAGAAGTTTATATATTTTATTATTCTGGTTAATCTGATCACTTTTACATTATTAACCTTGAGTATTTTAGCCATAATTCCATCCGTAATTTTTATTCTTCACATAATGATAATCCCTTTTCTTATAATAGGACCTTTCGTTAAACGTATAAATCTAATTCATGCCCAATTGGGCAAAAAAACCGACTTGCTTTTAAAATATTCGACCATTATTAAACTGATAGAAGGAGAAAAATTTACAAGCAATTATTTATTCAACCTTAAAAAAAACAGTGCAATCATTGATAATAACGCAAGTCGAATTATTAAGAATTTATCGAAAATTTCATCGGCTTTTAACCAACGCCTGAACATGATAGCAGGAGTGTTATTGAACATTTTTTTATTGTGGGATTTGATTCAAACGATACGTCTTGAAAATTGGAAGAAAAGACACAAGGAACAATTGGTAAAATGGTTTGATGTAATCGGTGAATTTGATGCCCTTTCAAGCTTGGCTTGCTTTGCTTTTAACAATCCGGGTTATCAGATACCAAAAATTAGCGAGAAGAAATTTCTAATTCAGGCTGAGGAAATGGGTCATCCGCTTATTCATCATAAAAACAGAATAAATAATAGTATTGCGATTTCCGGACAACAACAGTTTGTGATTATAACAGGCGCAAACATGGCAGGTAAAAGTACTTTTTTACGAACCCTTGGAGTGAACATGATTTTGGCATCAGTAGGAGCTCCGGTTTGTGCACAGGCATTTGAATGGAGCCCGATTCAAATCTTCACCAGTATCCGCACCAAAGATTCCTTGTATAAAAACGAATCGTATTTTTTTGCAGAACTCAAGCAATTAAAAGTACTGATCGATCAGTTGCAATCCGGAAAACGATTATTCATCATTCTGGACGAAATTTTAAAAGGCACTAACTCAAAAGACAAACAAACAGGTTCAATGCACTTAATTGAGCAGCTTATCCGTTTAAATTCTTCCGGCATTATTGCCACGCACGATCTTGCTTTGGGCGATCTGGTCAAAACTTACCCAAATAATATCAGCAACATGCGATTTGAGGTAGAATTTAATAATGATGAACTGGTTTTTGATTATAAACTTAAATCGGGAATTTCGCAAAACATGAACGCTACCTTTCTTATGAAAAAGATGGGAATCACGGTCTAGTTAAATAACTATTTCATGGTTTTCAACAGTTTATTGTATCTTCTTTAGTTATAGGAATAACAAATTCCTAAAATATGTTTAATTTCGTGGTTACGAATCAAAAACCTCAAAATCATGAAATGTCCATTAAAAAATTTAATCATAAATAAAATGTTTAGTTATTTATGGACATTCCATCTGACCTATTTATAAACTTTAAAAAAATAAACAGATGAAATCAAAACTATTTATCCTTTTTTTTATGAGTATCATTTTAATTACCTCTGGATGTTCTTCTATTAAAAATGGCAAGAATGAATCAGTTAGTATCATTCCACCTAATATTGCCCTAAATCCTACATCGGTGGAAGAAGTAGATAGTCGTTTGCAAATTTATGCTCCTTTTGAATTAAAAAGCGATGTAAGCCATTTGTCCGACAACGAAAAAGAAATTCTTCCCCTCTTGTTCCAGATTGCTGATATTATGGAAGAAATATATTGGGAGCAAACCATTGGAAACAGAGAAGATTTTTTAAATCGCATAAAAGATCCTGGTTCAGCTTTATTTTCCTTAATCAATTATGGCCCCTGGGACAGATTAAATGGAAACCAATCATTTATTGCAGAAATTGGTGACAAACCGGCAGGAGCTAATTTTTATCCTGTTGATATGACCAAAGAAGAATTTGAAGCATTCACGGACCCAAATAAAACCAGTCAATATACCCTTATCAGAAGGGACAAGAATGGCTCGTTGAAATCAGTATGGTATCACGAGGCTTATAAAGATGAAACTGAAAAGGCGGTGAGCCTGTTAAAAAAAGCAGCTAAACTCGCCGAAGATCCGGGATTTAAAAAATATTTAACCCTCCGTGCTGAAGCGTTGGCAACCGACAATTATCAAGCGAGCGATTTTGCCTGGATGGATATGCAAAACTCTAATATTGATTTCGTGGTTGGTCCTATCGAAAATTACGAAGATGCACTTTATGGTTATAAAGCCGCTCATGAATCTTTCATTTTAATTAAAGATATTGATTGGAGCAAAAAGCTGGCAAAATTCGGAGCAATGCTTCCTGATTTACAAACCAAATTACCTGTTGAACCTGAATACAAAAAAGAAGTACCCGGTTCAAATGCCGATATTTTTGCTTACGATGTGGTTTATTATGCTGGCGATTGCAATGCCGGAAGCAAAACCATCGCAATCAATCTTCCAAACGATGAAGAGGTACATTTAAAAATGGGCTCACGTAAGCTGCAATTAAAAAATGCAATGCGAGCTAAATTTGAACAAATAGTGGTTCCGATTTCCAAAATGCTCATCGACGAAAGTCAACAAAAATATGTCAAATTTGATGCGTTTTTTGAAAACACCATGTTTCATGAAGTAGGACATGCCATGGGAATAAAAAACACCCTCGACGGCACCCAAACCGTTCGTGCAGCACTTAAAGAAAAATATTCATCAATGGAAGAAGCTAAAGCCGATATTATGGGGCTTTACCTTGTAACCCAATTATACGAAATGGGAGAACTTACTCAGGGCGAAGTGATGGATAATTATGTTACCTTTTTTGCCGGAATATTCCGATCAAGTCGTTTTGGAGCAGCCAGTGCGCACGGCAAAGCAAATATGATGCGATTTAATTATTTTGCAGATAAAGGTGTTTTCACACGAAGCGAAGAAGGAACCTATACCATTCATTTCGAAGAAATGAAAAAAGCAATGATCAGTTCGCTACAAGATATTCTTACGATTCAAGGTAATGGCGATTACGAAACAGCCTCAAAACTGATTGAAGAAAAAGGAATTGTTATGCCTACTCTTCAAGCTGATCTTGATCGACTTGGCAATGCTAGTATCCCTGTTGATATTGTCTTTTCACAAGGACTTTCAAGACTTGGATTATAATCATTAACCTATAACTAAACTTAAAAATAATGAAAAAGATGATCATCATGCTTTGTTTTACATGTCTTGGAATCATTTCATGTAAGCAGAAGGCAGAACAAACTGAAACCGTAAATCCATTCTTTAGTGAATATAATACACCTTTTCAGGTACCTCCTTTCGAACAAATAAAACTTGGACATTATATTCCTGCTTTTGAAAAAGGAATGCTTGAACACAAAAAAGAAGTTGATGCAATAATTAATAGTAAAGAGGAAGCTACTTTTGACAACACGATTGCAGCTATAGATAAAGCAGGAGAGTTGCTTGGAAAAGTATCAATGGTATTTTATAGCATTGTCGGTGCAAATACAAATAAAGAGCTGGATTCTATCCAAATGGTGATTGCTCCTGTTTTGGCTGCTCATGGTGACGATATCAGATTAAACCCCAAATATTTTGAAAGAATAAAAGCCGTTTATGATAATCGTGAACAATTCAATTTAACTGCCGAGCAATTATTTATTCTCGAAAACCAGTATAAGGGCCTGGTGAGAAATGGTGCTGAATTAACCTCTGAGAAGAAAGAAGAGTTAAAAGCCATCAACCAAAAACTTTCTACACTTGCTGTTCAATTTGATCAAAATGTATTGAGCGAAACCAACAGTTTTAAATTGGTTATTGATAATGAAGCTGATTTAGCCGGCTTGCCTGAATCTGTTAGGGCGGCAGGTGCTGATGATGCCAAAGCAGCAGAAATGGAAGGAAAATGGGTATTCACAACTCAACGCCCAAGTATGTATCCTTTTTTACAATATTCCGAAAAAAGGGACTTAAGGGAAAAATTGTACATGGCCTATACAAATCGTTCAAATCACGATGACGATAAAGACAATAAAGCCATTGTTGCACAAATTATGAAACTTCGTGTTGAAAGAGCTAATTTGTTGGGATATAAAACACATGCCCACCTTACTTTAGAACCACGAATGGCAGGTACTCCCGATAGGGCCATTGCATTGTTAGATCAACTCTGGAATGCTGCATTGCCTATTGCTAAAAGCGAAGCTAAACAAATGCAAGCCGTGATCGATAAAGAAGGTGGTAATTTTAAACTTGCATCGTGGGATTGGTGGTATTATGCTGAAAAAATACGGATGGCAAAATATAATTTGGACGAGAATGAAGTTCGTCCTTATTTCAAATTAGAAAACGTTAGGGATGGTGCTTTTTGGGTTGCCAATCAATTGTATGGAATTACATTCACCCCCATTGAAAACATTCCCTTACCTCATCCAGATGCACAGGCTTTCGAAGTGAAGGAAGCTGATGGAAGTCATTTATCAGTTTTATACATGGATTTTTATCCAAGAGAAAGTAAGAGTGGAGGTGCATGGTGTGGCAGTTATCGGGATCATCATTTTTTAGATGGAAAAGAAATTAAGCCTATTGTAACTGTTGTATGTAATCTAACAAAACCTGCAGGTGACACTCCATCACTTTTAAGCATGGATGACGTTTCTACTTTATTCCACGAATTTGGTCATGCCCTGGATGGTATGTTTGCAAAAACAACTTATAATTCAAATTATATTGCTTGGGATTTTGTTGAATTACCCTCACAAATTATGGAACATTGGGTAACTGAGCCAGAAGTTTTAAAACAATATGCAAAGCATTATCAAACGGGAGATGTAATTCCAAATGAATTGGTTAAAAAAATGGATGCCGCCAGTAAATTTAACCAGGGTTTCGTTAATGTTGAAATTATAGCCGCTTCATTGCTCGATCTTGCTTATCACACGATTGAAAAACCTGTTGATATTGATGTTGCCAAATTCGAAAAAGATTATTTGAACAGCATTGGTTTAATTCCTGAAATTGAATCGAGATACAGAACTACTTATTTCGGACACATCATTGGTGGATACGATGCAGGTTACTATAGTTATACCTGGGCCGCTGTTTTGGATAATGATGCTTATGAAGCATTTACCGAAAATGGCATCTTTGATAAAGCAACTGCCGATAAATTCAGAAAATGCATTTTAGAAAAAAATGGTATTGAAAATGCCATGGAAATGTATGTTAATTTCAGAGGCAGAGAACCGAAAATAGAACCTTTATTAAAAAACAGGGGCCTAAATTAAAAGCCTTCTGTACAATTTTAAAGGCGGGAAATTCTCCCGCTTTTTTTATATTATGCCATTTTGTGGATATCTATGGAATCCTAACTTTCATCCCCATCAATTTAAAGAAGGTCTAAATAAACATGACAAAGTAAATAGTGTCGTGCTTATTCCTTATTTTTATCCTTCTTAACCAATTGTTTAATTAAAAAATTAGCTGTGAAAAAATTAATAATGTTTGTTTGTATAGCAGGCTTAGGACTAGCTGCATGCAACACTCAGGAAAAACAGGTAGCCGATAATGGCAATCCGTTCTTCTCTGAATTCGATACCCCTTTTCATGTTCCTCCTTTCGATAAAATTAAAGCTGAGCATTATATGCCTGCATTTTTAGAAGGGATGAAACTTGAAAAAGCCGAAATTGAGGCAATTGTAAATAATCCGGAAGCCCCAACATTTGAAAATACAATAATTCCTTATACGCGAGCCGGTAGATTTTTAGGTAGAGTAAGTTCTGTATTTGGCGGATTAAGCAGTGCAAATACAACTGATGAATTAAAAGCCATTGCGAAAGAACTTTCACCTATTCGTTCAGCCCATAGCAATGAAATCAGTTTAAACCCTGCATTGTTCCAAAGGATTAAAACTGTTTACGAACAAAGAGATTCTTATAACTTAGAACCGGATGCACTTTTTATGCTGGAAAATTTATATGGCAGTTTCGTCAGGAATGGTGCCAATTTAGATGATGATGCAAAAGAAAAACTCAAAGAAATTAATGTGGAACTTTCCGGTTTAAGCGTTCAATTTGGTCAGAATCTATTAGGAGAAACCAATGCTTATCAATTAATTATTGAGAATGAAGCAGATTTAGATGGTTTACCTGAAAACATTAAGGCTCTGGGTGCTGAAGAAGCTACTCGTGCTGGTCTTGATGGTAAATGGGTTTATACAACACAACGTGCCAGCATGTATCCTTTTTTGACTTATGCCAAAAACCGAGATTTACGTAAGCAAATTTACACCGCTTATACCATGAGGGGTGATAACGATAATGAGCGTGATAATAAAAAAATTGCATCAGACATTTATAAATTAAGATTACGACGAGCCAATTTGTTAGGTTATAAAACCCATGCAGACTTAATTCTTTCAACACGGATGGCTAAAACTTCCGAACGTGTTTATGATTTATTGGATCAGGTATGGTGGCCGGCATTAGAAGTTGCCAAAAAAGAAGTAAAAGACATGCAGGCCATTGCTGATGCCGAAGGCGGTAAATTCAAAATTGCTGCCTGGGATTGGTGGTATTATGCCGAAAAAGTTAGAGCCGATAAATACAATTTTGAAGACAGCGAAATTCGCCCTTATTTTTCCCGAAAAAATGTACAGGATGCCATATTTTATGTAGCTAATCAACTTTATGGGATAACCTTTACAGAAGTAAAGGATGCTCCAAAACCTCATCCTGATGCATTTCTTTTTGAAGTAAAAGAAGCAGATGGAAGTCACCTGGGTGTATTGTATCAGGATTTTTACCCGCGTGCCAGTAAAAATGGCGGCGCATGGTGTGGCGGCTATGAGCGTTACAAAATTGTTGACGGAGTAGTAACTCCACCTATCATAACGATGGTTACTAATGTTGCAGCTCCTGTCGGAGACTTGCCAGCATTGCTAAGTATTGATGATGTCACTACTGTATTTCATGAATTTGGTCATGCATTGGACGGATTGTTCTCTAATGTTCGTTATGAGCAAACTTTCAGATCGACTGATTTTACAGAATTGCCTTCTCAAATTATGGAACATTGGGCTATGGAACCTGATGTATTAAAAGTATATGCAAAACATTATAAAACAGGTGAAGTAATTCCTGATGATCTGATCGAAAAAATTCAAAAATCCAGCTTGTTCAATCAGGGATTTATTACCGTTGAATTTGTTGCGGCTGCACTAATCGATATGGAATATTATACACAAACGGTAGAAAAGGATTTAGATATCAGGGCTTTCGAAAAAGATTTTTTTGCAAAACGAAAATTAATACCTGAAATTGCGCCACGATACAGAACCACTTATTTCTCTCACATCATTGGTGGGTACTCAGCCGGATATTACAGCTATTTGTGGTCTGGAGTACTTGATAATGATGCCTTCGAAGCATTTAAAGAAACCAGTTTGTTCGACCAGGAAACAGCACAAAAATTCAGAAGAGAAATTCTTGAACCTAATGGTTTAAAAGATCCGGATGAAATGTATTTTAATTTCCGGGGACGTGCACCAATCATTGAACCTTTGTTAAAGAGCAGGGGATTGAAATAGTTCCTAAATAGCATATAAAAAACCCATTGGAATATTTCTGATGGGTTTTTTATTGTTATTATATTTCAGTTAAAGAATTTCCCTTAATTGAATATTTAAAATTAAGGATTCATTATTTCTTTGAATTGTCAATTTTATAGATTCCGACCTCTTAATAATCTCCTGTTGTTGTTCATGGCTTATTTCCTTAATCGACTGGCCGTTTATATGAGTGATTTTATCGTCAATTTTTAAACCTGATTTTTCAGCAGAAGAATTTTTATATAAACCTGTTATATTCCAAGCATCCATTGTGACTGCTCTGTCAACAAATGCGAATCCCAGACGAGGGATTTCAAAAGAATTATTAAAATCACCATTGGGTTTTAGGTAAAGAATACTATTTCTGAAATCAATGATAATGTCAAACTTTTCTAATATCCGATTACCAAGTAAGCCTAAGTTTTTGTTTGACGAAAGTGCCCCATATTTATCCTCACTATAATCCATCACAAAATCATTGAGTTCGTAATCCCCAATAAACAAAGACTTGGCAATAAAATCATTTCTTGAAGTCTCGCCACCAACACCTCCGTATTTCGAATAGTAGTTTCTTTTTTTATTAACATTATTTCCCAGATCAAATTGTTTGGCTGTCGGGCTTGTTAATGATATACTTCCACCACTACCCAAATCAAGGGTACACTTTCCTATAATTTCTAACGAATCATTAATGTTTAATTTAATGGGAACATAAAGCCTATTATTTACATTTTCACACCTAATTTTTGTATATCCATTTGTGATAGCAACATTAATGCTATCATGGATTTTCATGTACTGATAATTGTAATTGATTTCTAATATTTTTACGTTAAAATAATTCCTCCCTAAAATGCCATCCGCAAAATCGCCAAGAATGTTTTTCAGTCCTAAAATTGGAACATTGCTGGTTCTATAATTATTATTGGCAAATTGAAAGCTAACTGTATCCAATATCAATTTTGTTTTTTGTGGTTTTGATCCCACCCCGGGTAAAAAAGCTACAACAATTTTATCATAAGCAAATTTATTATCCCCGAAAAATAAGGAGTCAATATATAAATTATCAGCCCCGGTATCAAATACAAAAACGCTTTTAGCTTTATCAACAATTCCTTCTATATAAATATGCTTCCGATAAATAATTGGAATGGCACCTGATGGTAATTGAAATTCAGTTTTTGTGATAGTTTTTTGAACAGGTTCTTGAAAACTACAAGACAACAAACAAATAGCCACTAAGGTCAGTTTAAACATATTTCTCATAATCCTTTATTGGTTAATTGATTTTTGTTTGTTCTTCTATTCTCTTTACTTTCTATAAAAACTCCATCTTTGTAAATAGAAATCCCTGTTAAATGGTGGTTTTCTGCATAAAACTTCCAATGGCCATGCCAGTAAAATCTTATTTTATCTGTATGAAATTCTAAAATACCATAGCCTTTTTGTTGAATTTTTCCATGTTCATTGTAATTTTTGACCTTAATTCTTTTTTTAAGATGACGTTCTTTCATCATCAATTTTCCTTCGGAGTTATACATTTTGCAAACCCCACTTTCTCGGTCATTTTTATAATGAAACCTTCTGGCTGGTATATGTTTTTCCTTATCCCAATACATCAACCAAAGGCCTGTTTTTTTTCCATCCGCATTTATTTTGTTGTAATATTTGCATTGCGATTTTACCGATAGGGTAATTATCATAATGATGAAAATGGAGATTGCTTTTTTTATCATACTTAATCTATTATGGGATGGCGTTCTTATGAGAGGAAACCATCGGCTTTAATTTATATCAACTTATTTATGGTATCACGAATCTCTTTATCTGTTGTTCCCTTTCCATAACCATTAATTACTTTCCTTATAATTCTGTTTTCATCTAAAATAAAAAATATAGGAGCGCTATTAATTTTATAATCACTCTTTACCTTCTCGGTTGCCTGAAGATACATATAATCAATCTTATGTTTATCCCGATATTTTTTAATCCCATCTAAGCTTGATACCCAGGTTTCAATACTGACCAATTCAAAGTCCTTATCCTTGTTTTCTGTGAACAACTGTTTTAAAAAAGGAATGGCCATCTGACAATGTCCACAACCAATCCCTGTAAATTGAATAAGTACTACTTTACTTTTTAAATCCTTAAAATCTATGAGGGTGTTATCCGCATCTTTTAATAACCATTCGGGGGCTGTTTTTCCTTCAAATTCATTTTTTGTGACACTTTTTGCAATTTTATATTCTCTTAGCTTATAATCGGGCATAAAATAATCCGAGACCTTAAAATTTTCAATTTTATGCTCATTTAGTATAATAAATTCAACAACTTCAACAGTTTTTTCATGGAGCATATCCTGTACAATTTTAAAAGGCAAGCCGTTCGACTTATTTACCCAAATTTCATATAATGAATTTTCGCCTATTTTCGATCCATAAGGTGTTTCATAAACTGGTATCTTACCAACAAAATGAACTTGATGATCAAATATTGATACAATAAATTGAATCTGTTGACCAAAATCTTTTGATTCAATCAAAACACTATCTTTTGTTTCATTGACAAACTTGATAATATTTTTTGCCATTGTTATGAAAGGCGGATAAACAATCCGAAACGGCCAATAGTTATATTCAAAATTATCAATAACCAAGGTTTTGTCTTCATCATAAACCAGAACCCGAACGTTTCCATCATAAGCAAATTGCATTCTCGTTGTATCATCCTGATATAGTTTCACAAAACTTGCCCCAACAGAAGTATCAGCAGGATTGTCGAACCACTTAAAATAAAAATGTTTATCTCCAAACATTGAAATGGTGTCGCCCTGCTGATAGGTTGTTTTAGTTGAAAAATATGTAGCAGATTTAATTTTTCCAAGATTATTTAAAACCTCTTTTAAATATTCACTTTTTGATTGACCAACGAGGATGCTTGCAATTAAAACAAATAACAGCAATAAAGATGTTCTTTTCATGATGAAATATTAGGGTTTTTGTATGATATTAAATTGCAAATATCGTTTTCAATTTTTCATCCAGTTGACCCGTTCCCAGAAATTTATCAATAATTATTCCATTAGGATCAATTAAAAAATAGGTCGGCATAAAATAAACCTTATAGGACATAATAACATCACCATCACTGCCTTTAAAGTCGCAAACTGTGCTCCAAATCATGTTATATTGTTTTGTGGCATTCTCCCAGTCTTCTCTTTTCTTATCGAAAGAGATGCTTATGATTTCAAATCCCCTATCACGATAGGCTTGGTAGTTCTTTAACATGTTAGGCAATTCAAGGGTACACGGATTACAATTTGAACTCCAAAAATCAAGCAAAATATATTTGCCTTCAAAATTACTTAATCCAATTAAATTACCATCGAGGTCGGGTAATTGAAAATCGGGTGCTTTATCTCCAATTTTTAAATCTAAGCTTAAATCTAAATATTTCTTGATCGAGATTCCATAGCTGCTTGCTTTCATTCGATCACTTAAGTTTTCAAATAATTCTTTGGTCTTATCTTTAGGAATTGTATATGTCATTAATCGTTTTAGGGTGAAAGCACTGTAGAGCTGATCCGGATTATCTTTTATATAATTAGTTTCTACATCCTTTATTGCTTGTGATATTTCTCTTCTTTGAGCACTTAATGCCAATCTTTTTTCTGTTTCTTCTTTTGGCAAAGCGCTGTATTCTTTTATGAGACTATCGTAATTCTGCTTTAATTGAAATTGTCTTAACTCAACAATATCTGCTTGTTTTTGAATAACCGAACCTTCTATTTTTGCATTTTTCAAATTTCCTTTTTCGGCTTTAATGGTTAGTGAATTATTTTCTTTCCAAAAAAGCTTATTTTCAAATTCCTCTCTTTTTTTATGATTGAAAACTGTACGTATTGAAAACAATGTTGGTTCATTCACTTCTGCTGAAAAAACAAGATGGTTATTAATAATATAGCCTGAGTCTTGTTTTTCAGTTTCATGATTGAAAAGAAAGATTTTTGTACTATCTGAAAAACCAGAGGTTTCTAAAATTATTTTTGAATAATCTTCTTTTTGACTACAGCTTGTTAAAATAAGGAAAAGCGAAATAGATAAATAAAAGAATTTTTTCATGTTTTTTATTATTTGGATGAAGAAACAAGGCCGTTATCAAGAACGATGCGATGACAGCCTTGTTATATTTAACTAACACACACGTTGCAAAACTAATCTTTTAGTTTATAAAAACAAAAAAAATTGAAACAAATATTTATTGTAATCTGAAATTAATAGGTAAATTAAATTCTGATGCAATCGGTTGTCCATCAACCTGGCTCGCTTTAAATTTCATTAATTTAACAACCCTTATAGCTTCTTCATCGCAACCGCCACCTATACCCTTGATCACTTTTACTCCTGTTATTGAACCATATTTTTCAACCATAAAATTTACATAAACCAGTCCTTGTATTCTATTTTTTCGTGCTTCTTCAGGGTATTTGATGTTTTCATTCAGAAAGGCTAATAACGCTTCGTTCCCACCCTCGTATTTCGGCATATCATCAACAATGCTAACATAGGTTATCTGTTTCGGTGTTTCTTTTTTGGTAGATTTAGAATCCAACGTAAAAACTATAGGCAAATTAAATTGGACCCTTACAGGTTCACCTCTTTGTTTTCCGGGTATCCAGTTGGGCATTAGTTTAATAACCCTTACTGCTTCTTCATCGCATCCGTAACCAATGCCCTTTGCTATTCTGACATTAGTTATCGAACCGTCTTTTTCAACAACAAAAGTTACATGAACCCTTCCCTGTATCCCGTTTTTTCTTGCTTCCTCAGGGTATTTAATGTTTTTTGACAGGAATGCAACTCGAGCCTTCTCGCCACCCACATATTCAGCATCAACCTCTACAACCGTAAATATGTTCTCCTGTTGTTGTTCTTTTTTAACATCTTGTGGTAGGTCTACAACTGATTCTGTCTTTATTAATTCTGTTGTTTCGGTAGATGACTGTCCTATTAAATTTTTGTTAAAATTAAAGGTAAAGCACAAAATTAATAAGGCAGTCATGGGTATCACTAGCAGCATTTTAAGCCGAGCGAATTTTTTTGATTGCATTTTTGTCATCATAATAAATCGCTTTTTAATTAATGATTGATTGAAATTATTAGTAAGATCGTTTATTTGCAATCCAACGGTATGGCTTAACAATAAATTTTGATAATTCGTTTTGTTCATACCACCGGCTAATAAGCCTTCGTCAGCCAAGTATTCGTGAATTCCTTTTAGGGATGTTTTGTATAGCCAAATAAAGGGATTAAACCATTGGATTATGGTTAGTGCTTCAAGAATGATCAAATCCACACTATGTTTTTGTCGGATATGGATTTTTTCGTGATCAAGAATATTTTTCAGGTTTTTATCATTAAAATTTTGTTCATTTAAAAAGATAAAATTGAAATACGAGAATGGTGAGTATTTGGAGTTTATCTTAACGATTTTGAGTCCATCCAATTTGGTCACCCCAAATTTTCGGATCAAAAATGCCAATTGCAATAGTTGAAAAATAAAGCGCAATAAAAAAATGGAAGCACCGGTAAGATAAACGATTAAGACAGATTGGTACAAGGTTAAATTTTGAGCTATTCCACTCTCAATTTTATCGGCTGTAACGGTAATGGCCTCAAGGGCTACAACATAAACCACATCTGAATTATCGTAAAAAACCGGTACCTTAAACATGGGTAAAACAAAGGAAAGAATAATTGAACTTATCAGATAAAACCTATTAGCCGTAAAAAAAGTATCCTTCTTTAAAAAGAACCAGTAAATAAGATAAAGCGAACCCAAACATAAGGCCGATTGTATCAAATAAATTACAAATGCATCCATTGCTATTGCTTATTGATTTTCCTTTTGCTTTCTAATTTCAGCATCCATCAGGCTTTTTATTTCTTCCAGTTCTGCAATACTTAAATTGTTTTCTTTGGTGAAAAATGAGGCCAATGCCTGATACGAATTCCCAAAATAGTTAGTCATAAATCCCTTAAAATATCCTTTGGTATATTCCCGTTTACTCAATAAAGGATAGTATTCATGGGTTTTTCCATAGGCTTTATACCCAACAAATCCTTTACGTTCCAATATTCGAACGATGGTGGAGACCGTATTGTATGCAGGTTTGGGCAATGGCAATTTTTCTAAAATATCATTCACAAATCCTTTTTTCATTTCCCACAGGATTTGCATGATTTGTTCTTCGGCTTTTGTAAGTTCCTTCATTCTTTATGGTTTTAAACTTTAACCAATTCATTAGTTTGAAACAACAATATTAACTAATATTTTAGTTCAAAGCAAGTTTTTCTTAAAAAAAGAAGCCGGACAAATGAATTATTTGTCCGACTGAGGATATGATAGAATTTAGTTAAATAGATAAAATCCATGCTCATTGCCTAATCACCAATGGGTATTTTAATTTTATCTTCCTTTGTTATCCCACTTTTAACTTCAATGTTTATACCATCTGAAATACCCGTAACAAGATATTTTTTTTCAAATAACTGTTGGGCCACTTCAACTTCAACATAGACACTATCACCTTCAAAATTGAGCAGGCTTTCCTGAATTGCCAATACTTCACCCAAGGTTTGATCCAGAACAACAGAAGCATTTGCACTATATCCCGCCCGGATAAATTGTCCTTCAAGCAATTGTACATCTGCCTTAATTTCAAACTGAATAGCTCCATTTTCTTCTACTCCTTTTGGGGCAATGTGCTGGAGGATGGCATTGAACTTAACATTATCGATGGCGCCAACGGTAAGAATCAAAGACATTCCTTCTTTAATTTTCCCGACTTCGGTCTCATCTATTTTCCCAACAAATACCATGTCGTTCATATCAGCCACAGTTGCAATGGTCGTACCCGGATTAAAGGTATTTGATTCGATGACTGAATTTCCCACTTCAACCGGTACATTCAAAACCATGCCATCAACCGTAGATCGAACGATGGTATTGGTTTCGGTTTTTGAATCTTTTACCTGACCCTCTTTAATTAAAGCCAAATTGTTTTCTGCCGATTTAACTTCAGCTTTGGCTGTTTTATAGGCTAATTCGACAGTTTCAAATTCACTTTGCGAAATCACCCCTTGTTCCAATAATTGTTTTTGACGCTCATAATTAATGTTTGCGTTTCGCAAATTAATTTCTGCCTGATTTAAACGCGATTCCGCGTTGTTCATATTGATCATATTGGGGATGATCCTGATTTTGGCGATAAGGTCACCTTTTTTAATTTTTTCGCCTGCCTGAACGTATAATTCTTCGATAATACCTGAAACCTGGGGAACCAGATCTATTTCTTTGCGAGGAACCACCGAACCTGTCGCAACTGTTTGTTTGGTTATCAACATAGCCTCAGCAGATGTTGTTTTATAAACAACAGGCTCTTCTTTCGATTTATTGTACAGGAAGTAAATGGTATATCCGAACACCCCTAAAAGTGCGATTCCTAATATTATTTTTAAAACAGTTTTCATTCTTATATGGTTTTAAATGTTAGTATTTTATTCATCATGTAAAGCTTCAATTGGTTTTATTTTAACGGCTCTTTTTGCCGGAATGAGGCCTGCAAAAATGCCCGAAATAATCAATAATATGAGTGCTGTAATGGCTTTATTAAAGTCAATTGACGGGTTGGAGAACATTTCAGTATCTGCGCCCGATTTGGTAATTGCATAACTTATCAATTCGAGTAACCCCACCCCAAGGCTAAGACCAACATAACCGGCAATGGTTGTCAAAAAAACAGATTCCTGAACCACCTGAATTATGATTTTTATTGGAGTTGCCCCAACAGCACGTTTAATCCCAAATTCTTTGGTTCTCTCTTTTACAACAATAACCATGATATTGCTCACGCCAATTACTCCGGCGAATAAAGTCCCGATGCCTACAATCCAGATTAATCCATCGATACCATTAAAAAGCAGCTCAAATTGTTTAAATTCCCTTTCCAGGTTAAACCCATCGAAAGCACGTTCGTCATCCGGATGAATGTTGTGGCGATCGCGCAAAATTGCCTTCACCTTTGTTTCAACTAATGAAGCAGATATTCCATCTTGGGCCGTGATGGCATATCCGGCACTTACTTCATTGCCCAAATTAAAAGTTTTCTGGGTAGTAGTGAGCGGCAAGTAGATTACCTGATTGTCAAATTCACCCCCATTATTACTGGCACGGTATGATTTAAATACACCCACCACCTTAAAATATACCCCATTAATCCTCAAATATTGACCTATGGGATCTTCATCTTTATTGAACATTTCCTCATAAACCCTGTAGCCAATTGTGGCCACTTTTCTGTTTTCTTCTATGTCGGTGTCATTGATAAATCGTCCATACACAAATTGCATGGGGTTTATAAAGTTTGTGGCCGGATAGTCGCCCATCACATTGAATGATCCAACCTTTTCGTCCCTAACTACATTGTTAACCGGATTACCAAAACCCATAGTCCTGGGTGCCAGATATTTAATCTCTTTTACCCGTTCAAGCAATACTTTTGTATCCTCGTTATTAAAACTGTACAGCCTTCCTTTTGGAAAGCCTTTATAAGAAATAGAAGTGCGGGCCGGGTTAATAAAAACACTGTTTGTTGCCAGTTTTCCTAAACCAGAGTAAGCGGCATCTTTCAATCCTTTGCCTGATCCAAGCATAACCACCAGCATAAAAATTCCCCAAAAAACCCCGAAAGCAGTAAAAAAGGTTCTAAGCTTATTTTTCTTAAGAGTTAAGAAAATTTCCTGCCATTTATCAATGTCTATTAACTTCATGTTATATGGTTTTATTCATCTTTTAAGGCGATCACGGGTTTAACGCTTGCGGCTTTTCGAGCCGGTACAAATCCTGCCAAGGCCCCGGCAAAAATTAATATGACTGTAGCCCCTATGGCTACATTAAAGTTTATTTCCGGGTGAGAAAAAAATTGAATATCTGGCAAAGTGTTTGAAATCAACTCCAACAAGCCTACACCAAGCACCAATCCAATATATCCAGCAAACGTTGTGATCAAAACCGATTCCTGTAAAACCAGACTTACGATCGACCAAGGAGTTGCCCCAAGTGCTTTTCTTACCCCAATTTCCTTTGTTCGGTCCTTCACAACAATCATCATAATATTGCTCACTCCTACAATTCCGGCGATGATGGTTCCCATTCCAATGATCCAAATAAACAATCGGATATTTTTAAACAGATCCAGAAATCGTTTAAAATTTAAAACTGAATTGTCAACATTAAGCGCCCTGCGATCATCAACTGAAAACCGATGTTTATTCGCTAAATAGGTTCTGGCTTCATCCGCTACTTTTATACTTTCAGCTATATTTGCATCATCAAATACCAGATAAATAGAGGTCATCTGGTTGGCACTGCTAAAAACCCCTTGTGCCGTTGACAAAGGAATGTAAACCCTGTTCAGTACCCGATCACCACTTTTATCATCAAAAACACCAATAACCCTGAAAGTAAAATTGTTTATCGTGAGATATTCGCCTATCGGATCCTTACCATCTTTAAAAAGGGCTTCTTTAACCAGTCGGCCAATGCAAATGACTTTTCTTTTTTGATCGACATCGGCTTTATTGATAAAACGGCCAGATGTTACAATGGCAGCTGCAACATATTCGTAAGGAGGATGAATGGCATAAATGTTAAAGTTACCATATTCGTTTTTGTAAGAAACAGGAAGGGAGCCAGCGATGGTAAAACGTCCCGTACTTTCGTCAACATCCTGAAGTTTGCTCAAATATTCATAATCTTCGTTCGTAAAAGTTATTGTCCGGCCTGCTTGCATTCCCTTATAGGCAGTTGACGTCACACCTTGATGTATTCCGATGATATTGGTACCATCGTCTTCAAATTGTCGGCGAACCCCATTCTCCAAACCATAACCCGAACCTAGCAAAACAATCAACATAAAAATACCCCAGGCCACACTAAACCCGGTTAAGAAGGTACGTAGTTTGTTTTTCTTAATCGTACTGAAGATTTCCTGCCATTTGTCGATATCGAACATCGGTGTTGTTGTTAAATTGTGAATTAACTAATCTGCTGTTTCGTTCATTTTTAATAAATAATTAATAGCCCCCGATGCATCAACAACATGCATTACCGTATAACCATTATATGCGATTTCATTGCTGGTTTCGATCAAAATCCTTTTGTAATCCGCAGCCGTTAATTCATTATTGATTTCTTTCATCATGGCAACAATACCAGCCAATACAGGCGACATGGACGAATTAGAAAAATAAGGATGGGCTCCTATATTGTTACCAACATTTCGTCCTGATTTTACGTAGTTTTCATACTGAAAAAGCAATAATAGGTTATAGTCGAAATGAAATACATTTACGTCAATTTCCCTCGAATATGAATCAGGACATCTCGGGAATAGGCCACAGGGCAATATATTTTCTTCTAAATCGTAATGAATAAAGGTAGTTACAATCCCATGATCAATTGCTTTTTGAACTGCCTTATCAATTTGTTGTCTTTCCTCTTTTCTGAATGCTTCCGCCGAATAGGTAAGGATATCAAGATCGTTTTCGATGGCCCAGTCAATGGCTTCTGTAATTGCCTTCGCTTCGTTAGCGCGATTTTTATCCCTCGCGCAAAGCGCATAGATTTGTACATCAGGTGCAATTTCTTTTAAGGTTGTAGCCATCCAAAGGCCATGCTCTGCGATATCCTCAAATGCATCTATGTTTCCTGTAAAATCTTTTCCTCCGTTAAATAAATCTTTATTGGTTGAATAACCAAAGTATTTATCGATAATCCCAACTTTAATTCCTTTTCCTGTAGCCAATTTCTGGGCTTGTTTGATGTGATGAAAAGAATCATAGGTTTCCCTGGTATTTGCATCTGCAAAACTTACAAACCAAGCATTACTTCTTTCGGGCTTAAGGTTATAAAACACTGATACCGACAGAAGAAGAATAAGAAATACGATAAAAAGTTTTATTTTCATTTTGATCTTATTTGGTTTCAACACTTATAAGCTGTCTTTCCTTATAAGCCTTTAATTCTCCATTAAAAATGTCTTTTTCAACAATTCCGTCCTTGAGCCAAATGATACGGTCCGTTCTATTGGCAATATCCCTTTCGTGTGTCACAATAAGCATTGTGATCCCATCCTTGTTTACTTCTTTCAATATATCCATAACCTCCATTGATGTTTGTGAATCAAGCGCACCGGTTGGTTCATCTGCCAAAATAACCTTGGGTTTAGAAATTAGTGCACGTGCAATGGCGAGCCGTTGTTTTTGTCCTCCGGATAGTTCACTGGGCAGATGATCAGCCCATTCAAGTAAAGCCATCCTTTCAAGGTATTCAAGAGCGATACGGTTTCTTTTTTTCCGACTTACATTTTGGTAATACAATGGAAGGGCTACATTTTCCATGGCATTTTTAAACGGAATCAGGTTAAACGATTGAAAAACGAATCCTAAGAGTTTATTTCGGTATTGGGCCGCCCTGGTCTCGTTCATGTCCTTTATCAGCATTCCATCCAAAAAATAATCTCCTTCATCATGGGCGTCAAGTAATCCTATAATATTTAATAAAGTTGATTTCCCAGAACCTGATGAGCCCATTACCGATACCATTTCCCCTTTATTAATATTTACTTCAATCCCTTTTAACACATGTAATTTGTTGCTTCCGGTTGAATAGGTTTTGTGGATATTTCCAAGTCTTATCATCATAAAAATTGTTAGATGTATAGCGAATCATCATTTGTTTATAAACAAATGCAATTTCAGGTGAGTTAGTTTATCGATGGTGCAAACCGATAAAATTGCTGCTATTTTGATATATTAGACAGCTCAACCATATAAAAGGTTACAATATTAATTGCTTCTCAAAAAAGAATATTTAACTTGTAGCTGCGTTTACATAATGGCAAAAGATTGTATGCCGATATCATCCTGAACAATACTACAAATTGATTTGATAAGTCTGCTGTGCAGCAATTTATGGCTATTTGAACTTAAAATGCTTAAAATAAATAACAGGCAACTCAATACAATTCAATTGTTTATGCCTGAACCAAACGTTTAGCAAACGCTCGGCAATAAAACCAAATATTCTTTGCTGATAACCAGTGTATTTAACAATATCTACTCGTCGTTCAAATTCAAAAAGAACATCAAACCACCAGGTCATGAATTCCTGAAAATGTTCCTGCTTCAATATAAACATGTTATTGGCATACAGCCTTTTGCCATTAAGTATTTCATAAAAAGCTTCAATATATTCTGAATGTTTTTCCTTTATTATAGATTCTATCAGGTTCAAATCATTGATACTGTGATATCTTTTAAAATGATTCTTCACTGAATATTTCAATTTACGTGCTTGCGGTAAGATAGCATCGTATTTTTGCAGCAAATGTTCTATTTCAGTTTGATTGATAATTCTTGGAACAAAAAGTTTTGTGTTTTTTGTATAAATCAAACCAACCCGTTTTTTATACAATCCTGCCGGAAAGTAGAGCAGTCGCTTCAATCGATATAATAAAGGCTCGGGTTGTGACGTAAAATAGCGACGATAATGACATGAGCCGGTAATATCCTGCCGGGTATTTTTCCAAACCCAGTAAATACCTGTTAATTCGCTGTAGTATTTGTTTTTGTGTGAGATGTTTTCGCCTGTTTCATCACCGCGAAATTCAGTTCCTACCCCGGGTAGAGAATTGCCTGCCATAATTGGTTGATAAATCTGGTCTAATTCTAAAACCGAACCCCTTTTATAATAAAAAACATATATTTTAAGTTTTGGATCAGGCATTGACAAATATATTTAGGCGCAAATATAATGGTTTTCAACTGGTTTGTTAATCCAGGCTGAACAAATATCTGTTTAGATCTGAACACACACATAAACGACTGATACTATCATAAGATCTTATAACTTTGCAGCTTTTAAATCGGTTTGCGATATGAATCCATTTGTTTTTCAGATTTACAGAATTGTTGTTCCAAAATTTATCCGTAAAAGAATTCTTGCCCAAAGACTTCCCAAGGCTATTCAGAATTATTACAGAGGTCTTTCTGAGGCTCCGACAGAAGAAATTGCATCAGTCCTCAATTACTTAAGCAGAAAATCAATTGCCATATTTCCGTATGATTTTCAGGATCAATATATTGCGGATAAAATTGAGGTTTTCAATGATCAGGTAAAAGGATTACGTTACGTTTTACTTGATGGAAAAAGGCTGTATTTCAAAAAGAGATGGGGCAAGAAAAAGATTCAATATCTTTATAATCTGTTATCAAAAGAACAGGACATCCGAAGTCCACACCGTTACCTAACCGAACAATTCGGATTTAATTATGGTGAAGTACTTGTTGATGTTGGCGCTGCCGAAGGTAATTTTGCTTTAAGCATTGTGGAAAAAGCATCGCGGATTATTCTTTTTGAAGCAGACAAAGAATGGATTGAACCATTAAACGCTACTTTTGAACCCTGGAAAGAAAAAGTTGAGATAATAAATAAATTTGTAAGTAACATTACCGATTCGCAGAACACCAAGCTCGATGATTATATTTCAATTGATGGTGCTGGAACATTCCTGAAGATTGATGTGGAAGGAGCTGAGTCAAAATTATTAAATGGCTGTAAACGAATTCTTTCGGAACAAAAACCACTAAAGGTTGCGATTTGTAGCTATCACAAACAAAACGACGAGAAAGAGTTTTCTTCACTTCTGACTCAGAATGGCTTTAAAATTTCACATTCTGATGGTTATATGCTTTTCTATTATGATAAAAAGATGAAAGCCCCATATTTAAGAAGAGGATTGATTAGGGCAGAAAAGTCTTGAATCCTGACGAATTGAGGTGTCATGATCTGCTTCGAGTAAAACTATCTTTTTCACATACTTTGTTATTTTTGCCCAAAGTAAGTGATTAATTTATTGGTATTTGTAGCGATACAAATTACAAAAATGCTAATGGGTTTATTAAAGATCGGATTGAAAATCCATATTTTATTTTTTTCTCCGCCAGTTTTGGTCGCCAAGGCTTATCATTATAATAATTATGAGATGTATAGCAAATTTTCATTTGTTTAAAAATATATACAACTTCAGGTAAGTTAGTTTATCGATGGCGCAAACCGATAAAATTGCTGCTCTTTTGATATATAAGACAACTTAACCATATAAAAGATTACAATATTAATTGCTTCTCAAAAAGAATATTTAACTTGTAGCTTCGTTTACATAATGGCAAATGATAAAAAACAAGCACACTTGAATATCTATTTAAAAAAAAGAAGGTGGAAGGTATTATTGCTCACCATGGCAATCATTATCGTGGGTGGTTCGCTTTGGTATACCAATACGCTTGTTGCTAAATTTGCTCAAAATGAGCGAACAAACGTCAGCATTTGGGCAAATGCCATTCAGCGCAAAGCCGACCTTGTAAATTATACCGATGAGTTTTTTGAAGGCATTCGTAAGGAAGAACAAAAGCGGGCCGAATTATTAGCTGAAACCTACAAAAGAATTGCCAACGAGAGCAGTTCAAACGATATTACTTTTTATGCAAATATCATCCTGAATAATACAACAATTCCGGTGATACTAACCAATCAAAACGACAGCATACTTGGAAGCCTAAATGTTGATTTTAATACAGACAGTATTTTATTTTTAAGCGGTAATTTAAAAAATGAATTTCTCATATTTGATCCGATTTATGCCGAATATGCTCCTAATGAAATAAGAATTCTGTATTACAAAGAATCCACCATTTTTACGGAATTACGCTTGGTTTTAGATGATTTGATCGAAACCTTTTTTTCGGAAGTGGTAACAAATTCTGTTTCGGTTCCGGTAATTGTTACTGATAGCACACTTGAAAATATTTATGCATACGGCAATATTGATTCTGTTAAAATGCAGGACAAATTATTTATCAGTAACAAGATTGCCCATATGTCGAAAGAAATTAAACCCATACAATTACACCTTCCGAAAAGCGGTACCACCTATATTTTTTATGAGGATTCTGAATTGTTAACACGAATCCGGTATTACCCATTTATACAATTTATCATTGTTGGATTATTTTTTTTCATAGCATATTTATTATTTAGCACCGCCCGAAAATCAGAACAAAATCAGGTTTGGGTTGGGATGTCAAAAGAAACAGCTCATCAACTGGGTACACCTATTTCATCAATGATGGCTTGGATTGAGTTATTAAAATTGAAGGGGGTCGACGATGAATTGGTTTCTGAAATTGAAAAGGATATAGAACGATTGCAAAACATCACCGAGCGTTTCTCTAAAATTGGTTCACCACCGAAACTTGAAGATGAAAATATTGTGCAACTATTATATGATGGAGTTGATTATCTTAACAAAAGGACCTCAAAAAAAATCAGTTATAAGATTAATCAATCGGCCGATCTTGCTATAATTGCACCTATTAATAAAAACTTGTTTGGCTGGGTAATTGAAAATTTGTGTAAGAATGCGATTGATGCAATGAATGGTTCAGGTCAAATCATCATTAACATTCAAGAAGAAAAACAGGGTGTGGTCATTGATATTTCCGACACTGGAAAAGGAATTGCGTTGTCGAATTTTAAAACTGTTTTTGACCCTGGTTTTACAAGTAAACAAAGAGGGTGGGGGCTTGGTTTATCACTTTCAAAAAGAATTATTAAAAACTACCATAAAGGTAAAATCTTTGTGCAATCATCCATAGTTGGCCAGGGAACAACTTTTCGTATTGTATTAAATAAGTAAATTTGCATTTCCCTCAACCCTAAAAAACAATTATGGCCGGCATTTATATTCACATTCCTTTTTGTAAACAAAAATGCCATTATTGTAATTTCTTTTCCAGTGTTTCGAATAATCAGAAAGATGAATTCTTAAAATCATTGCAACTTGAAATAGGCCAACAGAAAGATTATTTATTGGGTGAGGAAATCTTGACCGTTTATTTTGGTGGTGGTACCCCTTCTTTATTAAAAAGAGCAGAAATTGAGCATATTATTCAAAAGTTAAAGAACACTTTTTATATCAGTAAAAATGCCGAATACACCCTTGAGGTAAATCCGGATGACTTAAGCGAAGACAAAAGTAAAGAGTTGATAGATGCGGGAATTAACAGATTAAGTATCGGGGTTCAATCTTTTCATGATGAGGATTTAAAGTATTTGAATCGGGTACACAGTGCAACGCAAGCCCATCGGGCAATTGAAGGAGCTTTAAAAAGCGGGTTTACAAACTTAACCATCGACCTGATTTATGGAATCCCAACTTTAAACTCAGAAAATTGGATAAAGAACCTTAATCTTTTTTTTGATTATAGACTTCCGCATTTGTCGGCGTATGCGTTAACCGTTGAGCCGAATACACCTTTGCATGTTTTAATTACAAAAAATAAAATTGCTGGAATAGATGAGCAAAATATGGTCGATCATTTCCGTATTTTACTTGAACTAACAAAAACCCATGATTTTACTCAATATGAAATTTCAAATTTCAGCAAAGTCGGGTATAATTCAAAACATAACAGTCTCTATTGGTCGGGGGGAAACTATTTAGGGTTGGGCCCTTCGGCACATTCGTACAATGGCATATCACGCCAATGGAATTATTCTTCACTAAGTAAGTACCTTAAACTGGACGATTTGAAAACCGTAGTTTATGAAAAAGAAATTTTAACTACACAGCAGAAATACAATGAGTATGTAATGACCTCAATCAGGACATCATGGGGCTGCAACCTGGACTATATTTCAACTGTTTTCGGTGAAGAGTTTCAACAACACTGCAAAAATTCGGCAAAACCTCATCTGGATTCCAAAAAACTTAAAATGATCGGAAACATATTACTGTTAACTGACAATGGTAAATTATTTGCCGACGGAATTACCGCTGATCTGTTTTATGAATATAAAGGTCATTTAATCTAAATTTAAGATAAACTGGATTATGGTCAGAATTTTCAAATTTCAGGTTAAACACAAAATTTTCAACAACCTCAACATTGGGCGATACAATAAAATAATCAATACTCGATTTTTTAGTTTCGAGCTCATCGTAAGGGAAATTTAATTCACGATTTGTAAATTGCAACCTGTCGTAGGCCCAAACCCATTCTTCAGGTAGGAAGTCGTCCGTAAAAGAAGGCATAGATACTTGAAGCTTCGCCAAATCTCCATGAAAATCATTATTAAATCGGGCAGGAAGCCGATTCCAATCTCCTCCAGCAATCACATAATTTCCAGCACTGAATTCTTCCAACATTTTCTCGCGAATAACATCCAATTCTATTTTCCTAAGGGAATCATTGGTGACATAATAAGAATTATGGGTATTTAGAAGTACCAGATGTTTATCATTCGGGAGCAAAAATCTGGTCAAGATAAAACAGCGATCTAATAAAAATAAATTATCGGGCCAGGATGCGATATTGGGATAAGCATATCTGCAAGCTTCAATGAGTGCATACTTCGAAAAACTCATCATTCCTGCTTCAACTTTTCCCATTGGATTAAGTAATGGGACCGGAACCCAACTTACCGAATAATTGATTGCCCTTGCACTATTGTATGCGCCCAACGATTCAGTAAGTTTTTGCATTTGATCCACAAAATAACTTCTCTTCGAATGCAGATCAACTTCCTGAAAAAACCAAAAATCGACTGAGTCGATCTTTTCAATGAACGAAAAATTATTTTTCAAATATTTTAGACTTAATTTTTCGCTGGTCCTTACTTGTTGTCCACCATCATAAAAGAAATCCATTTCCTTGCCTAAACCATTATAACCAATATTCCAAGAGATAACTGAAAAAGTTGTATCGTTTTCAATTTGAGAAACATTGATTTGATTAAATATCAAAGGCATAAAATCAGGCGGACTGTAATCTTTCAGGCTGATAAAGATCAGAAAAGAGCCAAAAAGAATAATTAAAATTCCAAAAAAGAGGCCTGTTTTTTTAATAAGTTTTTTAAATCTTGCAACCATTGTTAAACGAAGATATAAAATATGGTAAATTTTTCTAATTTTACTCAACAATTTATTATTAGATACATATGCCAATACTGGGAGCCATTATTAAGAAAGCTTACGAGCTTCGTAATATCCCTTTCGAAATGAAGGGTAAAACTGATGCGCAGACTTCTCAAAAGAAGGTGTTGTATAAACTATTAAAAAAAGCTCAACATACCGCTTTTGGAGAGCATTACAAATTTCGAGAGATATTAAAGCAGGATGATATCATAAAAGCATACAAAGAACGGGTTCCTGTTTTCGATTATAATGCAATGTTTCGCAAGTGGTGGTATCGTTCTCTAAACGGCGAATCATATGTTAGTTGGCCTGGCAGGGTGAAGTATTTTGCTTTGACATCAGGAACATCAGAGGCTTCAAGTAAGCAAATCCCTGTTACCTCCGACATGATCCGTGCCATCAAAACTACCAGTATTCGTCAACTTGTATCAATGGTTCATTACAATTTCCCGATCGACTTTTATGAAAAAGGAATGTTGGCCATTGGCGGAAGCACCCATTTAAATTATAACGGCACTTATTACGAGGGAGATCTTTCGGGAATTCAGGCTGGAAATATTCCGTTTTGGTTTCAGCATTTTTACAAACCGGGGAAGCGAATTTCAAAAGAACATGACTGGGCCACTAAACTTGAAGAAATTGTAAAAAAAGCCAAAGACTGGGATATTGGGATCATTGTTGGCGTTCCGGCATGGATTCAAATAATTTTAGAAAGAATTATTTCTCGCTATAATCTGAAAACCATCCATGACATATGGCCAAATTTATCAGTTTATGCACATAGTGGCGTTTCTTTTGAACCTTACACAAAAAGCTTCGAAAAACTTTTTTCAAAACCGATCATTTATATTGAATCTTATCTGGCATCGGAAGGATATGTTGCCTATCAAAACAGATTGGACTCAAAGGGCATGCATATGGTATTAGACCGTGGTTTGTTTTTTGAATTTGTTCCGTTTAATGATAAAAATTTCGATTACGAAGGGAATATTAAGGAAAACCCACAAGCGCTAACCATTAATGAGGTTGAAGAAGGAAAAGAATATGCGCTTTTATTAAGTACTTGCGCAGGATCGTGGAGATATTTAATTGGTGACACAATTAGGTTTAATTCAATCGAAAATCAAGAAATTGTTATAACAGGCCGAACAAAACACTTCCTTAGTATTTGTGGAGAACATTTATCTCAGGAAAATATGAACCGCGCAATTAAAATGCTTCAGGACGAATTAAATGTTGAGATCAACGAATTTACTGTTGCCGGAATTCGCTACGGTTCACTTTTTGCACATAAATGGTTTCTTGGAACTAACGATGCGCTAGATCCTATGATTGCTAAAGAGAAAATTGATTGTTATTTAAAAAAACTGAATGATGATTACAGGGTAGAACGAATTGAAGCCATAAAAGAAGTATATATAGAAATTTACCCGCTTGAATACTTTCAAAATTGGATGAAAATTCACGGAAAAGAAGGGGGTGCACACAAATTTCCTCGTGTTCTTAAAAACGACAAACTTAAGGCATGGGAAGAATATTTACTAACTCAAGCCAAAGCGATATAAATGGGTCCATTAATTGACGGAGTAATATTAGGATTAACATTAGCTATTTTTTTTGGTTTTGGACCTGCATTATTTGCATTGCTACAGACTACCATTCATCGTGGATTTTTATCGGGATTATTGCTTGCAATTGGTATTTTTTTGAGCGATCTTGTATTGGTGGCACTTTGTTTTTTGGGAGCCATTCAGATCATCTCAAAACCGGAAAACGGCCTTGCCTTCGGGATTGTAAGCGGTATTGTGCTTATCATTTTTGGTATTGTTACCTATACCCGTCAGTCACAACTTAAAAATGGTGTGGATTTTAATACCAAAACACCCTGGATCGGGACTTACATTTTTAAAGGGTTTTTTCTAAATATTGCCAATCCTTTTGTTTGGATATTTTGGATGGGTGTAGTAGTGGGAATAACTGCTAATTACGAGGCAAATGTCCGCTCTTTGTATATTTTCTTTACTGCGACCCTGTTAACCGTTTTATCAACTGATATTCTCAAATGTTTTGCTTCCTACAAAATTAAGCGGTTCCTTACCCCAAACATTATGGTATGGATTAATCGGATGGCAGGTATAGGTTTGGTATTGTTTGGATTATTTTTGATAATCAAAGCAATTATTGTTTTTTAGTCTAAGCCGATCAATGATTACTCCCTTACTTTAATATCCTTAATGTTTAACTGAAGCTTAACATTTCCGTTCCATTCATTTTCCTCAATGTGATAACAAATATCAAACGGAAGTCCACTTCGGATGTGGTCGAAATATTCAGCTTGCTGAAATGCAATGGCAGGAAATGGGAGTCCCGAAATCAATTGATGGATCACATTTAATTTTAAATGATTTACCCCAACTATTTTAGAAAAGCCCGCATCCACAACTTCATCTGCTTTAAATGTTGGAGACATATTTCCCGGGCCAAATGGAGCAAACTGTTTCAATATTCGGTAAAACTTAGTATCAATTTTATTTAAGCTGAGCAAAGCATCAATTTCAATTTCAGGAACCTGCATTTCTTCGCTGATATTATCGCTTACGTATTTTTCAAAACGCACCGTAAATAATTCAAGGTTTTCAGGCTGCAAGGATAAGCCGGCAGCATACTTATGGCCCCCAAAATGCTCCAATAAATCACTACAATGATCAATGGCATCGTATACATCAAAATCCTTAATAGAACGTGCTGATCCGGTAATTAAACCTTTCGATTTTGTAAATACGATGGTTGGCCTGTAATAATATTCAGTTAGTCGTGAAGCAACAATACCAATAATTCCCTTATGCCATTCAGGATAATAAACAACTGTACTTTTTAAATTCGGATTGTTTTTATTCGAAGCTATTAATTCAAGTGCATGTTGGGTTGCCGACGAATCCAGGTTTCTTCTTTCGGTATTTAATGAATTTATTTTTTCGGCCAATTCAGTCGCATAAGCTCCATTGTCCGAAATTAATAATTCAACGGAATTTCGGGCATTTTTAATTCGCCCTGCCGCATTGATCCGAGGACCAACCAAAAAAACCAAATCACTTATGGTTAATTCTCTGTTAAAAAACTGATCCGAATCGACCTCACTCTGTTTTTTAACATTACTGTATTTTAATATTGCCTCAATACCATGCCGGGGAAACGAATTTATTTGCTTCAAACCATAGTATGCAAGGGTTCTGTTTTCGCCGGTTACGGGTACAATATCTGCGGCAATACTCACTGCAACAAGATCCAGCAGATCGAAAATATCCAATGGAGTAACATTGTTTTTTTTCTCAAAAGCCTGTACGAGTTTAAACCCAACCCCACACCCTGATAATTCATTAAACGGATAATTACAATCCGATCTTTTAGGATCTAAAATTGCACAGGCGGCCGGAAGTTCATCACCCGGACGATGATGATCACAAATCACAAAATCAATATTTTTTGAGGTGGCGTAAGCAACTTTTTCGATTTCCTTAATACCGCAATCTAAAGCAATTATTAATGAAAATCCATTTTTATCAGCATAATCAATTCCCTGAAAAGAGATTCCATAACCTTCTGAATACCGATCTGGAATATAAAAATCGATGCGATTATAAAATGATTTAAAATAGGTATAAACCAATGCAACCGCTGTTGTACCATCCACATCATAGTCGCCATAAATTAAAATGTTTTCATCATTTGCAAGGGCTTTTTCTATTCGTTCAATGGCCCTATCCATATCTTTCATTAAAAAGGGGTCGTGTAAATGGGCTAGCTGAGGACGAAAAAAATATTTGGATTGCTCGTAAGTATAAATTCCTCTTTGAACAAGCAGGTTAGCAATATCGTCAGTAATACTTAATACCTGAGCCAGTTTTTTGATTTTTTCTTCATCACCTCTTTCTTTTATAACCCAGCGTTTTTCCATAGTATTAAATCTTGATATAAAGATAGGGATTATGACTGCATTATTAATGTCGGGTTTTAAACAATTGATATCCTTTCTTCCACAAATATCAATGATATATACGATCTATCAGTAATTCGGTTTTATCCGGAACAATTCCTAAACCTTCAGAAATTGAAGTGGTTAAACCTAAAAGGTTGAACGCATAGCATCTACCGGATTAAGTTTAGAAGCATTATATGCGGGTATTGAACCTGATACCAAACCTATAACACCGGAAACGCCAACACCTAAAAGTATATTATTTAGAGTAAGAACAAGCTGAAATGATAGACTCTGTGTGTTCACCAAAATAGTCATAAGAAAAATGATGAGCAAACCTGCCATCCCACCAAGAATTGACAAGAAAATAGCTTCGAATAAAAACTGCAATAATATAAAGTAGTTTTTAGCTCCCAATGATTTTTGAATTCCTATTTGACTGGTCCGCTCTTTAACCGATACAAACATGATATTGGCAATTCCAAAGCCCCCGACCAGTAGTGAAAAGCCACCAATAATCCAGCCAACTGCTGAAATTACAGCAAATAAACTATCAAATTGTTTAGATATTAAATCGGTTTCGTTTATAGAAAAGTCATCTTCTTCTAAAGGCTTTAATTTATGCAAGGATCTTAATATGCCGGTTAATTCATCGCGCATTTCATCATTGCTGATATTTGGTTTACCCTTTACGATAATATTTGATGAAACACTGCGTAAATCAATCACTGTTCTAATAAAATTTAATGGTATAAGGCTCTGATCATCCGGGGTGGTTCCAAAAATATTTTCCCCTTCTTTAACGGTAACTCCAACTACTTCAACATTTCTACCAAATATTTTTAATGTTTTACCAATAGGATCTTGATTTTCAAACATCTGTTCGGCAATATCACTGCCGATTATAACAACCGGTTTACCCCCAGCCGATTCAATGGGGGTGAAATACCTACCTTCTTGCAAGTCTAAGCTCATTACTTTTTCATAATCGTGAGATCCGGCAATGATTGTAGCGTTTTCAATGCTTCTGGTTCCATATTTCAAAGTACGGTTTACAGCAGTCATAAATGCTGCAGATTGAATGGTGTTGCTTCTTTTTTGAATTTCTTCCAATTCGCTTATTTTGGGTTCAGGTCTTTGAATATATTTCCACCAGGGGAAATTTCCATCCATAACCCAAGGCCATTTTTGAACAAATAATACATTATCACCCAATGAATCGATGGTTTTATGAACAGATCTTTCCATCGAATCAAAAACCGTAAAAATTGAAATAATGGAAAAAATTCCAATGGTAATGCCTAATAGCGATAAAAAAGTACGGGTTTTGTTTACTATGATAGCCTGTAGTGCGAATAAATAACTTTCCCGAATAAGTCTAAATAATATCATTGTTCCTAAATTTTAGGTTTTATCGAACGATTAACAATTTATAAAATAAATCAAATCTCAAAGATAATATAAAAACCTAAAGCTTGGGGGTCACTGAAACGATTCTGCCGTGTAACTGTTTCTGATGAATTCACGTTAAAATTATCTATCACAGTCACAAAATAAATGGCAAACTAAGAACCTAAAATAAACTTAAATTAAATTGTTTATTGCGCTGATTTTTAATAACATTGCAATTCATCTTTAAAATAGCTAATACATTGAAAAAGATACAGAACGCATTAATTTCCGTATACAGTAAGGACGGATTAAAAGAGATTGTTGACAAATTAAACGGGCTTGGAATAAATATTTATTCAACGGGGGGTACTTTCGACTTTATCCGGGAGCAGGGTATAAATGTAACAAGCGTCGAATCATTAACCGGATATCCCTCTATACTTGGTGGTCGTGTTAAAACACTTCACCCAAAAGTGTTTGGTGGAATATTGGGTAGGCGCGAGCAGGATGGGGATAGACAACAACTACTTGAATATGAAATTCCCGAAATTGATTTGGTCATTGTAGATCTTTATCCTTTTGAGAAAACAGTTGCATCGGGAGCCGACGAGCAAGAGATTATTGAAAAAATTGACATAGGGGGTATTTCGTTAATTCGCGCCGCAGCGAAAAACTTTAACGATGTATTGATTATTTCAAATGTCGGACAATACAAAAACTTACTTAATCTTTTAATTGAAAAAGGTGGCGAAAGCTCTTTGCAGGACAGAAAAGAATTTGCCGTTCATGCATTTAATGTTTCTTCGCATTACGATACGGCTATTTTTAAATATTTTAATAAAAGTCAAAAACTATCGGTTTTTAAACAAAGCATTACAGAAAATCGTAAACTTAGGTATGGTGAAAACCCGCATCAGAAAGCATTGTTTTTTGGAAACCTTTCTGAGGTTTTTGAACAATTACATGGTAAAGAAGTTTCTTATAACAATTTGATAGACCTTGATGCAGCGATAAATCTTATTGCTGAGTTTTCAGAACCCTCCTTTGCGATATTAAAACACAACAATGCTTGCGGTTTGGCAAGCCGAAATTCATTGGTTAATGCCTGGAATGATACACTTGCTGCAGACCCCATTTCTGCCTTCGGCGGTGTTTTAATTACCAATCAGATTATTGATATAGAAAGTGCCGAAGAAATCAACAAATTATTTTTTGAAATAATTCTTGCTCCCGGCTATGAAAATAATGCACTTGAAGTACTAAAATCTAAGAAAAATAGAATAATTTTACAGAAGAAAGCGTTTGATTTTCCTGTAAAACAATTTAAATCGGCATTAAATGGCGTTTTGGTTCAAGATAAAGACTTGAAAACCGAAATTGCCGATAATTTTGAGGCTGTTACCTCAACTCGTCCATCTACCTCTGAGGTAGAAGATTTAGTATTTGCCAATAAAATTGTTAAGCATACAAAATCAAATACCATTGTTTTGGTGAAAAATAAACAGCTTATTGCAAGTGGTGTTGGGCAAACATCCAGGGTAGATGCATTAAAGCAGGCAATTTTAAAAGCCGAAACTTTTGGATTTGATTTAAAAGGTGCCGTGATGGCTTCGGACGCATTTTTTCCTTTTGCTGATTCTGTTGAAATTGCTCATAAAGCAGGGATCACAGCTGTTGTGCAACCGGGCGGCTCAGTAAGGGATAAAGATTCTGTTGACTTTTGTAACGAACACAAAATGTCGATGGTTTTTACAGGAATACGGCATTTTAAACACTAACAAAACTGATTGATTTTTCACCATTCTAAAATTACAAAATATGGGCCTGTTCTCATTTTTAACAAAAGAAATCGCCATCGACCTTGGTACTGCGAATACTATTATTATTTATAACGACAAGGTAGTGGTTGATGAACCTTCGATAGTGGCGATTGAAAGAAATACGGGAAAGATTATTGCAGTAGGCAAAAAGGCAATGATGATGCACGGGAAAACACACGAGAACATTAAAACCATTAGACCATTGCGTGATGGTGTTATTGCCGATTTCCAGTCAGCCGAATTTATGATTAGGGAATTTATCAAAATGATTAACACCAAGAAAACCTGGTTCCCTCCTGCATTGAAGATGGTTATTTGTATTCCTTCGGGAATTACCGAAGTTGAAGAGCGTGCAGTTAAAGATTCGGCAGAACAAGCCGGTGCAAAAGATGTAAAACTTATACATGAGCCAATGGCCGCTGCCATAGGTATAGGAATTGACGTATTAGAACCTACCGGAAATATGGTCATTGATATTGGTGGTGGAACTAGTGAAATTGCGGTTATTGCCCTTGGAGGAATTGTAAACAATAAATCGATTAGAATTGCCGGTGATGATTTTAATGCAGATATTGAAGAATACATGCGAAAGCAACATAACATCATCATTGGAGAACGAACTGCTGAAAGAATAAAAATTGAAGTAGGGGCAGCAATGCCTGATATCGAAAATCCACCGGATGATTATGCGGTTCACGGACGGGACATGTTAACCGGGATACCCAAAGAAATTAAAGTTAATTCAGCAGAAATTGCAAGGGCACTTGATAAATCTATTTCAAAAATTGAGGCGGCCGTATTAAATGCCCTGGAAATGACCCCACCTGAATTATCAGCAGATATTTACAGAACCGGCATTTATCTTGCCGGAGGAGGTTCTATGTTAAGGGGGCTTGATAAACGCCTGCACCTAAAAACCAAATTACCCGTTCACGTTGCCGAAGATCCTTTGAGGGCGGTTGCTCGTGGAACAGGAATAGCTTTGAAAAATTTTGATAAATTTACTTTCTTGATTAGGTAATCAAAGAGCTGTGCTTTTAACAGTTTTACATTAATGAACTAGCTAAAAATGCGATATTTATTTGCTTTTCTTAGGAAGAACAATATCTTTTTTCTGTTTTTATTTCTGGAAATCATCGCGATTGTTTTAATGACTAAAAACAGAACATTTAGCGGTTCTGTTATTCTCAATAGTACCAGCCAATTTTCAGGTTCTCTTAATAAAAGCTATTCCGGCATAATTGATTATTTTGATTTGAAAAAACAAAATGAATTCTTGGTTCAGGAAAACGCTTATCTTAAAAATTCGATTATTCAGATCAATAATACACACTATACAATAATACCTCCCGATACGATTTATCAATATATTGTAGCAAAAGTTATTTCTAATTCGATCCATAAGGCTGATAATTATCTGATGCTTGATAAAGGGAAGAGGCATGGGATTAAAATAGATATGCCTATCATATCAGATCAGGGAATTGTTGGTTCAGTTGTTGCTGTTTCCGAAAACTTCTGCTCTGTAATGTCGGTGCTGCATAAAGACAGTAAGATTAGCGCTAAAATTAAAAAAAACAATCAACTGGCCAATATTCTTTGGGACAACATGGACTACCAAAGAGGCACCCTGGCAGATATTCCGTCTCATATTGATCTTCGCGTTGGGGACACCATAATAACTTCCGGACATTCTTTAATCTACCCCGAAGGAATTATGATTGGAGTCGCAGAAAATTACAATACTCTTACCGGATCCGGTTTAAATTCAGCAGTAATTAAGTTTTCTACTGATTTTAACAGCTTAAAATATGTTTATGCAGTGCAAAATTCCCATCTGGAAGAAATGCTTTTATTAAAAAAGGAGGTGGAAAATGACTAGGCATATTGTTACCAATCTATTCCGCTTCATCATTCTTGTATTATTACAAATATTTGTATTTAATCAATTTCAACTTATGGGTTTTATCAATCCATATGTGTATATCTTGTTCATTTTATTACTTCCGATTGAAACACCAAGGTGGTTATTATTGGTTTTAGGATTTGTTCTTGGTTATGTGATCGATTATTTTTCACATTCGATTGGGATAAATATTTTTTCGACAGTATTGGTAGCTTACTTAAGACCGGTATTTATCAGGTATGTCATCCCAAAACTAGAACCTGGGCCCGATGTAAAAATTAGTATTAAACAAATCGGATTCAATTCATTTTTAACCTATACCGGTATTTTAGTGTTCATTCATCATTTTACCTTGTTTTTTCTTGAAATATTTAGATTCTCTTATTTTTTTAATACCCTGACACATGCAATTTTAAGTTCTGTTTTTACCATTATTCTGATTTTGATAAGTCAATATCTTTTTTATTCGCGCAAAAAATAATAGTTCGATTTTGATATATTTATGCTTTTATTAGCTTTGCATACTATATTTCAATTTATCAAGCTGCATACAATCAATTAAAACTAAATAAAAGTCCTATGAAAAAATTATTCTATTTATTACTTATTATTCTGGCAGTAGCCTCTTGTACAATGCAACCAACTAAAAAAACAGCCTATTCAATCAGTGTAAATTTACAAGGATTGAATGAAGGAACTGTATATTTACAAAAACGCGTTAGCGGTGAAACGATAAAACTTGATTCTGCTGATGCTGCTACTCCAATTTTGTTTAATGGAAATATCGAAATGGCCGAAATGTATTCTATAGGCATTAAAGATAAGCGCGGAAGCATTCCGGTTTTTGTTGAAGCAGCAGATATTAATATTATCGGTCATATAGATAGCCTGAGACAAGCAATAATTACCGGATCTCCGGCACATGATGAATATGATGCTTTTAATAAGCAGTTCAATATCTTTGATGAACGTCTTCGAAAAATATATGGTGATTACCGAACGGCCGATCAAGAACAAAATGAAGAATTAAAAGGACAACTTGAAAAACAAATGGAAGCGATTCAGGTTGAACAAGTTGAATTTACTTATAAATATGTTTCAGAGAATAAAGCAAGTATTGTTTCTTCTTTTATAGCTTATCAAAACAATTATGATTTTGAACTTACTCAGCTCGATTCTATTGCTTCCGGATTTGATCCCTCAATCAATTCATCGGTATATGTTCAACTTTTAAAAGAAAGAGTAGCCACACTTCAATCGGTAGCCATTGGTAAAAAATACATTGATTTTACAATGAATAATACCGAGGATGTACCTGTTCAGTTTTCATCGCTCATCAAAGGAAAATATACCCTGATTGATTTCTGGGCTGCATGGTGTGGACCTTGCAGGGGAGAAAATCCAAATGTTGTTGCCGTTTATAATGATTATAAAGACAAAGGCTTCGACGTTATCGGGATATCACTTGATCAAAGCAAAGACAAATGGCTTGAGGCTATTGAGGCTGATAAATTAACATGGAACCATTTATCCGATTTAAAATATTGGAACAGTGCTGCCGCTAAATTATATGGTGTTAATTCAATTCCTCACAGTATTTTAATCGATGGCGAAGGGATTATTATTGCCAAAAATTTAAGAGCTGAAGAATTAAGGAAAAAAATATCGGAATTGTTGGATTAGCCTCTAATCGCATAATAAATAAAAAAAGCCGAAATGTATCGGCTTTTTTTTATTCTGTTTCGTGGTCCTTTGATTCTTTCCACATTTTATTGAATGATTTTTCTTTAATTTTAGGTAATTCGCGATGCGTACCCCATGTCTTTTTAAAGAAATTTTTAATAAATAAGTTTTTTCTATTTCCGCTAAACATATCCATCCGCTTACGGGTTGACATGGTTCTTTTCCAAACTTTGATAAAAAACTTATCCTTACCACTGTAAAATTTACTTTTTACAGAGTCATTTCTATTTACCAATAATAATTCGTGAAGCGGTATTTTTACCGGACAAACTTCTGTACATTTTCCACATAATGAAGAAGCAAAACTTTGATGTTTGTATTCTTCCATATCAAGTAAAAAAGGATTGCTCACAGCTCCAATAGGGCCGCTATAAGTTGTATTATAAGTATGGCCCCCAATATTCTTATACACAGGGCAGGCATTTAAACAAGCACCACATTTAATACACGACAATGCCCTTCGCTGACGATCCTGGGCCAATAAATTTGTTCGGTTATTATCGAGTAAAATGACGTACATTTTTTTGGGGCCATCAACTTCACCTGTTTTACGAGGCCCGGTTACAATTGAATTATAAACTGAAATGTTTTGTCCGGTACCATGTGTTGATAATAATGGCCAAAACAAATCCAAATCTGTAAAACGAGGTATAAATTTTTCAATTCCTGCAATTACAATATGTATTTTAGGAAAAGACATAGTCATCATTCCGTTACCTTCATTTTCGGTCAGAGCAATTCCGCCAATATCAGGTATTAAAAAATTTGCACCGCTCACGCCAAGGTCGGCTTCAATAAACTTTTCCTTTAATAAATTCCTTACAAAAGCCGTTAATTCCTCAGGGCTTGAATTCAAATCAGTATTAAATTTTTCATTGAAAAGTTGGGCAATATCTTCCTTCGATTTATGCATCGCAGGTGTTACAATATGGTATGGCTTTTCACCGGCAAGCTGAACAATATATTCTCCTAAGTCAGTTTCAAGTGCATTTATTTTTTTCTTTTCAAGGGCTTCATTCAAATCAATTTCTTCGGTAGTCATTGATTTGGTTTTCACAACAGTTTTAATCTTGTTTTCTTTAACAATATCCAGAATTTCTTTAAGTGCTTCTTTTTTATCCTGTGCCCAAATTACCTTCCCTCCATTGGCCGTAAATTTATCTTCAAACTGAATTAAATATTTATCCAGATCGTTGATTACTTTATATTTTAAGAACCCGGCACGGTTTTTTGCTTTTTCAATGTTTTTATATTGATTTTTTCCATTACTAACAGCAAAATCATACTTTGAAATATTGAAATTAATCTTTCTTCTGTGTTCCAGATCGAAAGCTTTAATTCCTGATTCTTTAATAAAAAGATTATATGCGTCCAATTTAATTTGTTTTTGAAATTTTTTCTACCCTGATAAGATGTCGTCCTCCTTCAAAGTCGGTTGTAAGAAATTTAATCACCATTTCAAGTGCTAATTTTTCCTCAACAAAACGACCTGGTATAGAAATGATATTAGCGTTGTTATGCTGTCGAATTAAACTTGCCTGCTCTACTGTCCAGCATAAACCTGCTCTTACGTTTGCATATTTATTAGCGGTCATTTGAGCACCGTTTCCACTACCACATAATATAATACCTAACCTAAATTCTCCGGCATTAATTGATTTAGCAAGTGGATGAATCATATCAGGATAATCCACACTATAATTTGAGTACGTACCCATATCCTTTATATTATAACCCGCTTCTATTAATTTCTTTTTTAAATATTCTTTCATTTCAAATCCACCATGATCTGAAGCAATAGGTATCGTACTTGTCTTATTTATCATTGTTAATAACAATTATCTACAAATGTACTTAAAAAATCAGGCATGAATATTATTAGCTTCATAATTAGCCTATTAATTAATTGATAAATTTAGTTTGATTTTCTACTATTCTAATTTTCAATTTGATGTCATTTATGAACAAAAAAAAGTTCATTTCTATGGTTTGTTGTTATTAAATAACTAACAAAAAACCAGTAATTAACAATTCAAAAATCAAATCATATAAAACTAACAGATATGGTAAAATTTTGAAAATTTATTATACTATTATCAACCTAAAATATTACTAAAATTAAACTCATTTTATTAACAATATTAAAAATTAACAACTGTTAATATCTATTATAAGTTTTTATTTATCAATTAACTGAATTAAACATACATCATTATAATATGTTAATTAAACTGTAAAAATATATTTGTCAAGTTATAGTTAAAAAACTTTTTAGTCTTATTAACAAATCTATATAATTACCATAAAAATTATTTTAAAATTTATATAATATATTATAAAGACTTATAAATATAAAACACTGTTCATTAAAAAATATATTTTTGCATTGTTATGAAACGATCATGTTCGATTAAGTAAAAAAAAATGAAATTAATTGAAGAAATAAATAGGTTAAAAGAAGAAAAAAATGCGATAATTTTGGCTCATTATTATCAAATTCCGGAAATACAAGATATCGCCGATTTTGTGGGTGATAGTCTTGGCCTTGCACAAAAAGCAACAACAACTGATGCAAAGTTAATTGTTTTTGCCGGAGTACATTTTATGGCAGAAACAGCAAAAATATTAAATCCATACACAAAAGTTGTTTTACCCGATTTAAATGCCGGATGTTCTTTAGCTGATTCTTGTCCACCAGGGGATTTTGAATTTTTTAAAAAAAAATATCCTGAGCATATGGTAATTTCTTATATAAATTGTTCAGCTGAAATAAAAACAATGTCCGACATAATTTGCACATCGGGCAACGCGGTTCAAATTGTAAATTCGTTACCAAAAGATCAAAAAATTATTTTTGCACCGGATAAAAATTTAGGAGGATATATTAACAATATTTCGGGTAGAAAGATGATATTATGGAATGGTACCTGTGAGGTACATGATATTTTATCTACCGAAGCTATTATTAATTTGAAAATTCAACATCCGGATGCTAAATTAATTGCTCATCCTGAATGTAAAGGTCAGGTCTTGGCATTGGCCGATTTTATTGGTTCTACAAATGCTATGCTTAATTTTACAAAATCAGACACAAATAAAAAGTATATTGTAGCAACAGAAAGTGGCATTTTACATCAAATGCAGAAAGATTCGCCTGATAAAGAATTTATTATTGTGCCAACAGATGAAACCTGCTCTTGTAATAATTGCCCTTATATGAAGTTAAATACAATGGAAAAACTGTATTTATGTTTAAAAAATGAAAAACCAGAAATATTATTATCAGAAGAACTTATTAATAAAGCAAAGTTACCTATTTTAAAAATGCTGGATATATCTAAGAAACTGAACATTATTTAATAATATTCGTACTAAAGATTTTATATAAATCAATCATTGGAAAAGATGAAAAAGTATTTTATAAACTTTGTGTCTATAGGTGTAATTGTTTTTTTATTTACTTCATGTTCGAATAAAATATATTTTACCAATGAAATGAGAATTAAACTGGATGAGTATGATCTTGAAATTGGTAAAGTGCAATTTTATAATTCGAATAAAATAGTTTTTAAGAGAGTATTACCTTATGATTCGGCCGCTATAGCAAATGGTGCCATTAAATTTGAAAATGGAAAATTGATTAACAGTATTATAATTAAAAAAAACACACCCGGCACTTGCGAATTTGTTGAAGACGGTTTGTTAAATATGACTTTTGAAGACGGGGATAATAAATATCTTATTTTTAAAACCGGTTTTAATGGCAAATATTATGAGTTGCTTGTAAATCGGGATTTAAAAAATTTTGGCCAAATAGTTTATGATAACGAGAATTATACGATTCAACGGGGAAGTGAAAAAGCCAAATTGCTGGTTAAAAAAGATCAGGATTATATTTTAAGAGCTCAACAAAGAGTAGTAAAAGGAAAAAAAGTAGCAAAATAATAGTTCTAAATATTACATAAAACAATTAACAAAGGAGGAGTAATGATTAAGAAGTTTATGATTGTATTTTTTATATCAGCATTATTTGTTTCATGCGCAAATCAAACACAAAAGGCAGAAAGCGAAACCGATGAGCTTGCTGCGATAACAGAATTACATGTAGATGATTTTGATATTATGGCCGCTGATTTAGTGGGCAAGGAAATTGCATTAACCGGAACGGTTAATCATGTTTGTGAACATGGAGGTAAAAAAATGTTTTTAGTTGAAGAAAGATCTGAAGCTTCAGTAAAAATTACACCCGATGAATCAATGGCTGCATTTAATACAAATTTGGTTGGAAGTGTTATAAAAGTTGAGGGCACAATTGAGGAATTTATTATTGACGAAGAATATTTGTTAAAATGGGAAAGCGAATTGAAGTCGGCTAACGCTGAAGGTGCCGGTGACGGACATGGAGTTGGCAAGGGTGAAGCCGCAGATATGGGAGAGCATGTTGCTGCTGCCGAAAGCATCGCTAACTACAGAAAACAAATAGCAGAAAACGAAAAAGGTTATTTGGCTTTCTATTCAATTGTTTGTAAAAATTATGAAATGATTAAAGCTAAAGAAAAAGAAGAATAAAAAATGGTTATTCCTAAAGCCGGAAAATCTTCCGGCTTTTTATTTTAAATTACGTTAAGTTTTTGAATATGAATTTTAATTGGAGAAAATGGAATCGGGTGATTCACCGGGATTTTGGCTATTTCTTTTTTGGAATGACCATTATTTATTGCCTGTCGGGGATAGCAATTAATCACATGCGCGATTGGAACCCTAATTATGTAATTATAACGAAAGAAATTCAAGTTGAGCCAAGCGAAAATATAGATAAGACCTTTATAAAAAATATATTGGCTGAGAATGAAATTGAAAATGATTACTTAAACCATTATTTTCCTTCAAAAAGCAATTTAAAAGTTTTTTTAAAAGACGGAACCCTTTATGTTGATTTAGAAACCGGAAAAGGGTTGTTTGAAAACATAAAACGCAGGATGTTTTTTAAGCCCATGAATTATCTGCATTATAATCCCATTAAATATTGGACCTGGTATTCGGATATTTTTTCCGGAGCGCTCATACTTATTGCCATTACCGGATTATTTATTGTGAGAGGACCTAAGGGAATAACCCGACGAGGCGCCTGGATGACCATTCTTGGAATTTTGATCCCGGTTGTTTATTTGCTTATTTTTTATTTCTAAAGAAACCCGTAATGAATGAATTAATTTTCATTGTTATATTTATCCTTTGGTATATTGGCTCTTTAATTGTTTCTGAAAATATTTCTAAAGATAGTAAGTTGGGAACAGAATGGGTATTTTTTATCAGTATGCTTTTTAGTCCGATTGTAGGAATATTGATAAAATTAATATTCATCAAATATTACCGAAGCATTAATAGTTTATCATAATTGAATGGATTAAATTTTTCATTGAAATTTTGATTGTTTTTCGTGTTTAGGTAGAATGATAATTTGAACATAAATGCACTTGGTTTTTACGGCACATCGACTACGCTCTATGTCCGTAAAAACCAAGTGCCCATTGTATGTCAATCAAATGACAACCGTATTACAATTGTAAATCCAATGTTTTAACTCCCCAACGTGGCAACCATCACCGCTTTAATGGTGTGCAATCGGTTTTCTGCTTCATCAAATACAATCGAACGTTCTGATTCGAAAACATCGTCGGTTACTTCCATACCATCAACGCCGAATTTTTGATAAATTTCTTCACCAACGGTAGTTTCACGATTGTGGAATGCCGGTAAACAATGCAGAAATTTTACATTTGGATTACCTGTTTTTTCAATCATTTGTTTATTAACCTGGTAAGGAATCATCGATTTAATGCGTTCTGCCCAAACTTCATCGGGTTCACCCATTGATACCCAAACATCGGTATAAATAAAATCAACACCTTTAACCGCTTCATTAACATTTTCGGTAATGGTTATTTTTGCTCCGGTTTCTTTTGCGATTTCGAGGCATTGTTTTACCAAATCTTCGGCAGGATGGCAAGATTTTGGGGCAGCGGCCCTGAAATCCATTCCCATTTTTGCAGCACCAACCATCAACGAATTTCCCATGTTGTTTTTGGCATCGCCAACATAACAAAATGAAATTTGAGATAGTGGCTTGTCAGAATGCTCCATCATCGTTAAGAAATCAGCTAAAATTTGGGTTGGGTGAAATTCGTTCGTTAATCCGTTCCAAACAGGTACACCTGCATATTTTCCCAATTCTTCAACAATTTCCTGACCATAGCCCCTATATTCGATTCCATCATACATTCTCCCAAGTACGCGGGCCGTATCTTTCATGCTTTCTTTTTTCCCGATCTGTGAACCGGAAGGCCCCAAATAAGTAACTTTCGCACCCTGATCATAAGCAGCTACTTCAAAAGCACAGCGGGTGCGGGTTGAAGCTTTTTCAAATATCAATGCGATATTCTTACCTTTTAACCGCTCTACTTCAGTTCCTGCATATTTCGCTTTTTTCAAATCGGCTGAAAGGTCGAGTAAAAACTTAATTTCCTTTGGTGTGAAATCCAATAATTTCAAAAAATTTCGGTTCCTTAAATTGAAAGCCATGTTGTCCTCCTGTGGTTTTAATTGTTAATTATTCTTCTGTTAATTTATCGTGCAAAGTTAGATAATTTGATGATGTGCTAATTTGAAAATTTGAAAATTAGTTTATTAGTAAGCTGGGATGGTTTCCCAACGAAGTTGCTAATTTGAAAACCTGCTTGCAGCAAGCAAGTGTGCTAATTTGAAAATTTGAAAATGGAATGCCGCATCTAATTTCTTTGTCATTTCGAACGAAGAGAGAAATCTCAGAATAAAAAATTTGAAAATGTAAAGTTTTTTCGTGTTAAGGTGGATTAGGAACAGAAAAATATATGAATTTAAAAATTCGTTAATCGGGACGCCATCCCAATTCACCAATCAACCAATTTACTTACTTTTGCCAAATGATACTTATTGATGATACCATTATATCGGACGACCTGATTCTGGTTAAGTTTTGTTGTAACCTGGCAGCCTGCAAAGGTGGGTGTTGTGTTGAAGGAGATGCAGGTGCGCCGCTTGAAGAAGAAGAAATTTCCATCATTGAAGATTATATCGACCATATCAAACCATACATGGTTGAAAAGGGACGTGAAGTAGTTGAAGCTAACGGAATTTTCGATTATGATGCCGAAGGTAATTTTGTTACCCCTTTGGTAAACGATCGTGAATGCGCGTTTGTTTATTTCAATAATAATATTTCCTATTGCGCCATTGAAAAGGCCTGGTCCGAAAAAAAGATTGATTTCCAGAAACCGATTTCCTGTCATTTATATCCCGTCAGAATTAATCGGTTAAATGACCTGACGGCCGTAAATTACCATCATTGGTCGATTTGCAATCCTGCCCTTAAAAAGGGCAGGGATATTGGATTACCTCTTTATATATTTTTAAAAGATCCTTTGATCAGGAAATTTGGTGAGGAATGGTTCCGGAAATTAGAGAAAGAAGCTATAAACGTGAGTTCTTTATAAGACGTTAGACGTTAGATATTAGACGTAAGACGTTAGAATTTTAACACTTTTTATAGCTAACAGCCAATAGCTAATAGCCAATAGCTAATAGCCAATAGCTTTAGATTCCTATTTCAAATATCCGAACAACAGACTATGATTGTTATTTTTTGGCAAAACGGCAATTCCTTTTGTCGATTTTAAAGGATCATTAAAAATGTAAGTACCTTCCCATTCTAATGAAGTTTCATGATATTCTTTAACTCTTACCACAAACTGAACTGAATCCAGATTGGTTTCCTTTAGGCTTTCCAAATTGAAAGAAACAACTCCGTTCATTAAATAATTTGAATAATCGGAATGCGAATTGTGCCTGAATTCAAGAATCAATCTTCCATTTGCAGTATGGGTATTTTCATATAATTTTACAAGGTTTATCAGATGAATTTTATAGGCACCATAATAGCTAAAAATAAAATTTATATAATTATTGGAAATCCAAATATTTTCCTTGTTCATATAAACAGGGTCGTTCCCAATGCTATCATTAATGTTCGCAGTAAGCTGTATAATATTTTTGGTCAATATTCTATCGATATCGTAGAGGTCGACCTCATAATTATTCGCGTCCACGGTTTTTGTAATGGAATATTTAACAAAAATACGATCCCCATTCTTATAATCATTATTTACAATTACTTTATTGGGAACCAATTTTTGTCCTCCATCCAGTATAATCACAAATTCATCCGCAGAAGCAATTAATTTCTCGATCGTTCCAATACCTGACCATTGTGGAAATTTATCATTTTTATTACATGCAGGTAAAATAAATAAGATTATTACGACTGCTAAAACTAATTTTTTCATTTCAATATTTTTTTATTTATAAATTTTAAAAACGTATAACAATATGATGTATAAAAGTGTCGAAGCGTTGCGTATGCTATACAATTTTAGTTTAAAAATTAGATTCTTCACGCGTTCTTATTTAAACGCTTTTAGCCATTAGCAATTGGCCTTCTGGAAAGGCTAAAAGCTAAAAGCCAACAACCAACAGCTTTAATTTTAGGTAGATTAAAACAGTAATATTATCCAAAATATATCATAAACCTCAATTAGAGCCCCACTTACTAAAAAAGCCGACCCGTAAAATTCGAGCTGGCTTAAAAATTGTAAAAAGAACGAAATCTTAAACTGCAGTTGGCGCAGGTCGGGCGGCTGCCATTGCCTCAAGTTCTTTATCAATATGAAAATATCCGGCCTTATCATTGCCTACCAATCGAATTTTATCCAAAATATTACTCATGGTACTTTCTTCTTCAATTTGCTCATTGATGAACCATTGCAGGAAACTTCCTGAAGTATAATCTTTTTCGTTTAGGGTGACTTCATAAACTTCGTTTATGGAAGCTGTAATAAATTCTTCGTGCTTCATCACTTGTTCAAAGATATCAGAGATATTTTTATACTCAAATGGAGGTTGTTCCATCGACATCATTTTGGCATGTCCGCCCCTGTCATTTAAATAATGAACAAATTTGAGCATGTGAAGGCGCTCCTCTTCTGCCTGTGCATATAAAAAGTCGGCTGCCCCTTTAAACCCGTTTACCTCGCACCAAGAGGCCATTTGCAAATATAATCTGGAAGAATATTCCTCTTTTTTTATTTGTTCGTTTACTGCTTTTTCAACATTATTTTTAATCATGGCTATCGTTTTTTATAGATTAACTGATAACAAATTTACGAAAAAACGACGATGATAAGTAATATCACCGAAAAGCTTTAAAAAGAAAAGAGGCATGAATTAAATAAATCCTGGCCTCTTTTTACAAAATTAAATATTTTTAGCCTTTTAATGCTTCTGCTCCGCTTACAATTTCGAGTATTTCATTCGTAATTGAAGCTTGTCGTGCTTTGTTATATTTTAATTTCAAATCTTTTAATAATTCGATTGCGTTATCGGTAGCTTTATGCATAGCGGTCATCCGGGCTCCATGTTCTGAAGCATAAGAATCCAATAAGGCTTTATAAAATTGAATTTTCAAAGATTTAGGGATTAACTCCTTTACGACCGTTTCCTTATCCGGCTCAAAAATATAATCGGTAGCCAAATCTTTTACCTTATTTTCTGTATCAGAAGCTACAATAGGTAAAAATTGCTCGGTAGATAACTGATAAACGGCAGCATTTTTAAACTGGTTGTACACCAAAATAATTTTATCGTAATTTTTTGCTGCAAAATCTGCCATCATATTTTTTGCAATGGCCACAACATTTTCGAAACTTAAATCCGTGAACAAATCGATTTCTTTACCAACAACATTATACGTGCTATTGTTATAAAAATCAACTATTTTTTTGCCGAAACAATGCACGAAAACATTTCCTTCGTCAAATTGTTTTTTATAATCTGTTTGGATTATTCTGTTTGCTTCTTTTATAACATTGGCATTAAAAGCCCCGCACAATCCACGGTTTGAAGCAATAACCACAAACAATATTTTTTGAATGGGTCTTACCTGAGAATAAACATCATCATCGCTGTTCTCAATGCTTTTACTCAGGTTCTGAAGAATTTCGTTTAATTTCAGGGCATAGGGCCTCAATTTAAGAATTGCATTCTGCGCCCTTCTCAATTTTGAAGCAGATACCATTTTCATGGCACTGGTAATTTGCTTGGTTGAATTAACCGATTCTATTCTTGTTCGAACTTCCTTTAAACTTGGCATCTACCTTAACGATTTTATTGAATTATTTTTTCTCGTATTTGTGCGAAATTTCAGCAGCAACTTTTTCTAAAACCCCGATATCTTCATCCAACAATTTACCTGCTTTTAAATTGTCGAGCACCTCCTGATGTTTTGTTTCGAGAAAATGTAAAAATTCGGTCTCAAAATCAATTACACTTTTAACCGGAACTTTCTTCAATAATCCTTTGGTCCCACAATAGATGATAGCAACTTGCTTTTCAACGGCTAATGGTGAATATTGGGGTTGTTTCAGAATTTGGACATTTCGTTGTCCTTTTTCCAAAACAGCCATTGTACTTGCATCCAATTCAGATCCAAATTTTGCAAAAGCCTCTAGTTCGCGGTATTGCGCCTGATCAAGTTTGAGCGTACCCGCAATTTTTTTCATCGATTTAATCTGGGCATTTCCACCTACTCGCGATACGGAAATCCCGACATTAATAGCCGGTCGGATACCCGCGTTAAATAAGTTTGTTTCCAGAAAAATCTGCCCATCGGTAATTGAAATAACATTGGTTGGGATATATGCAGATACGTCACCTGCTTGTGTTTCGATAATCGGAAGCGCGGTTAACGAACCTCCACCTTTTACAATACCTTTAAGACTTTCTGGCAAATCGTTCATTTGCTTTGCCACTTCATCCGAATTGATGATTTTAGCAGCCCGCTCGAGTAATCTTGAGTGTAAATAAAATACATCTCCGGGATAAGCTTCCCGTCCGGGAGGTCTTCTTAACAATAATGAAACTTCACGATAAGCCACCGCTTGTTTTGAAAGGTCGTCATAAATTACGAGTGCCGGTCGGCCGGTATCCCTGAAATACTCGCCAATGGCAGCACCGGTAAACGGGGCATAAAATTGCATGGCTGCCGGATCGGATGCAGTAGCGGATACAATTACGGTATAAGGCAATGCACCATGATCGTCAAGGGTTTTATAAATATTGGCCACCGTTGAACCTTTTTGACCAATTGCAACATAAATACAGTAAACAGGTTCGCCTTTTTCGTAGAACTCTTTTTGATTGATGATGGTATCAATGCCAATAGCTGTTTTCCCTGTTTGACGGTCGCCAATGATCAATTCACGCTGCCCTCTTCCAATTGGAATCATCGCATCAATTGCCTTGATTCCTGTTTGCAATGGTTCGTTTACGGGTTGTCGGTAGATTACGCCCGGAGCTTTTCTTTCCAACGGCATATTATAAAGCTTTCCTTTAATCTCACCCTTACCGTCAATTGGTTTACCAAGCGTATTAATTACCCTGCCCAACATACCTTCTCCAACGTCGATGGAAGCGATTTTTCCGGTTCGTTTTACTTTGTCGCCTTCGTTAATATCCCTTGTTTCACCCAATAAAACAGCTCCTACATTATCTTCTTCCAGATTAAGAACGATACCTCTTAGGCCCCCTTTTTCAAATTCAATCAACTCCCCGGATCCAACATTATTTAATCCATAAATGCGAGCGATCCCATCGCCAATTTGCAGTACGGTACCAACTTCTTCCAATTCTGCTTCACTTTTAAATCCAGCGAGTTGCTGACGTAAAATAGCGGATACTTCTGCAGGTTTAATTTCGGCCATATTATTTTTCTTTATTAAAATCCTCGAATGTATAGATTGGTGCCAAACTCTTTTCTCAATTCTTTAATTTGTTTTCGAATACTTGCATCGTACTGAAAATCTTTAAAAGAAAGGACGAATCCACCGATCATTTCTTTTTTTATTTCTTCTATTAATTCAATTTCACCCTGGGTTTGTTCCTTAAGCAATGCAATCACGTTTTCCTTTACGTTCGGATCAAGATGCACAGCCGTAGTAAGCTTGGCAGTGGTGATATTTTTAAATTCTTTATACTGCTCAATAAACTGTGTGGCAATACCTTCAATTAATGGTTCCCTCTTCTTTCGGGTGATAATTAAAAGAAAGTGATAAGACATTTTTTGAATATGATTCTTAAAGATTTCAGTAATAATTGATTCCTTTTTTTTTGTAAAAATAATCGGACTATTTAGCATCAACCTGAAATCCCTGTTTTGCTTGCAAACGGAAATAACTAATCGCATATCATCCTTAACCTGTTCCAGAACATTTTGTTCCAGGGCAAAGTCAAACAATGCTTTGGCGTATCTGCTTGCTAACTTAATTTCTTTCATTTATATAAATTTGATGCTGATTAATTAAAATTAATCTCATCCATTAATTTTTTAACATAATCCTTCTGCTTTTTGCCATCCGAAAGCTCTTCCCTCAGGATTTTTTCAGCAATTTCAATCGATAAAGTAGCCAGTTGGTTTTTTAAATCGGTAATGGCAGCCATTTTTTCGTTTTGGATGTTTTCCTTGGCACTTTCAACGATGCGATTGGCCTCTTCATTTGCCCTCAATTTTGATTTTTCAATGATTGAGTCTCGAACTTTTCTGGCATCATTTAAAATTGCATCTCGCTCTTCTTTTGCATCACTCAATAATTTTTCATTATCAAAATGCAAGGTTTTCATTTCCTCACGTGCTTTATTGGCCTCATTTAATGCTTCATCAATGGTATTTTCCCTTTCTTTAAGAGATTTCATGATGGGTTTCCATGCAAATTTGCCGAGTATGAATAAAACAATACCGAAAGACAAGGTCATCCAAAAAATCAGACCAATTCCGGGAGTTACTAATTCCATAGTATTATTTTTAAAATTAATTTAAAACTTCTGCACCTCAACCAACCGTTGAGGTGCAGAAGTAATTTTTGTTGTCTATAAGAAAACGATCAATAGACAAACAACAATAGCAAAGAAAGCTGCACCTTCGATCAAAGCCGCAGACACGATCATGTTTGATCGGATATCATCCGCAGCTTCGGGTTGACGAGCAATGGATTCAACAGCAGCACGACCAATTTGGCCAATACCCATAGCGGCAGCAATTGCTGCAATACTTGCTCCGATACCTGCTGCCATTTTTGCAAATGGTGCATATACAGAAACTTCATTTACTACTTGTAATAATGTTGGTAATTCCATGATTTTATTTATTTAATTGTGATTGATAATTTTTGTTTAACTATTAATGACGCTCTTCTGTTGCCATTCCAAAATAAAGTGCCGATAGCAAGGTAAATACGTATGCTTGTATGAAGGCAACCAAAAACTCAAGCAGTCCGATGAAAATTACAAATGCAACTGTAAAAATTGAAACGCCATATCCAAGGGCAACGTTCATATTTCCGAAAATGAAAATCAAACTAATGAATCCAAATACGATAATATGGCCAGCCGTAATGTTGGCGAAAAGCCTAACCATGAGCACAAATGGCTTTGTAAAAACACCAAGAAGTTCAACTACTGGCATCAAAGGTACCGGAAATTTAAGCCACCAAGGCACTCCCGGTGTGTTTACAATATGCGTCCAGTAGTGTTTATTTGCGCTAAAAGTGGTAATTAAAAATGTAAATAAGGCCAATACCCCTGTAACGGCAATATTACCTGTAACATTTGCCCCTCCCGGGAAAAATGGAATTAATCCCAGAACATTGTTAATTAAAATAAAGAAGAATATGGTCAATAAAAAAGGCACGTATTTCTCATAATTTTTCCCGATCGAAGCTTTTGCAACATCATCTCGGATAAAAAGAATAAGAGGTTCAACAAAAGACTGGAGGCCCTTAGGTGCTTTTCCGACTCGTTTTTTATAGGAATTTGCTACAGAAATAAAAATGAAGCAAATGATAAGCAGACTGATAAAAATAGCCGTTACATTTTTTGTGATTGAAAAATCTAATGGGGTCTGTTGTTCGGCATGTTCGTCGTGGTTGACTTTAATAATTTTGCCTTTGTTTTTGCCTGTATGTGCTATTTCGAATCCTTTATAACTGGCATGGCCATGTTCAAATTTGGCTGATGAAAAAATATAAAAATTACCCTCATCAATTAAAATAACAGGCAATGGAATTGCGATGGTATGTTCTCCATAATCCAAAATGTGCCAACTGTAAGAATCAATAATATGCTCGATGATGGCCTCGCCTGCATTGTATTCTTTTTTTATACTTTCGTGTTGTATCGATTCTGTTTCGGTTGCCTGAAGGCTTAAACCTGCAACCATTAAAAGGGAAAGAATAATACTCCTAATCAATTTTGATTCCTTGAATCTATATCTGTCGACCATCTATAAAACACTCCATTTCTAGTAGCGTGCAATTTTACGAATAATTCACGAAATACTAATGGTTTTTTAATTTATTTTATCAGATTACTAATGAATTATGAGTGCCTTGATCTAAAAGTTGCTAATAAATATGCTCAATACAAATAAAGGAATTGATTTGGTCCGAAATATTCGTATATTTAGAAATGACTTTATGTTTCACCAATAAGAAAAACAATGAAAAAGCCAATTTTATTCCTGATTCTCTTTACAATGCTGATGAGCTGCAAAGAGAAGGAAACAGAATCCATCGATTTTAAGGCTGAAATCCTTAGTGTGGAATCCGTTTTGCAACAATATGTGCTGGCAAATGAAACCCAGGATTTTGAATTAATAGAAAAAATTTGGGCTCCCAGTGAAAATATTGTAATGATTGGAACAGATTCGGATGAAAGATTAGTGGGTTGGAAAATGATAGAAAAAGCCATAAAACAACAATTTAGTGAGTTTCAGGAAACCAAAATTACCGTAAGTAATCAATTGATCAGGATAAATGAAACAGCTAATTCTGCCTGGTTTAGCGAACTTCTGGCTTATAACTTCATTTATAAAGATGGGGCTAAAAGATTCAATGGTATGCGATTTACAGGTGTTTTGGAAAAAATTAATGATCGATGGTTGTTGGTACAGGGCCATTTATCGATCCCTGCCGAAGTTGAGATGAATGAAGTTTACTAAAATTTCATGCATCTTTGCATTTTGATAGAACCTGAATTTTTAAGGATTCTTTACTTTTTATTTTAATAATTTCATAAAACTAAACAATGTCAAAACCAAATATAGCAGCTAAATTCCCAAAAGCAATTGAAATGGAACCGGGCGACTATTATTGGTGCGCCTGTGGAAAAAGTGCCAATCAACCATTTTGCGACGGATCACATAAAGGATCAGAATTCAGTCCGAAACTGATTAAAATTGAAGAAAAAAAGACCATTTACTGGTGTATGTGCAAACAAACCAAAAATCCACCTTTTTGCGATGGAACGCATAAAATTCTTTAAATGCAATATTCCTTTTTCTTTCATTTTTTTGATTAAATGGTTTTATTTTCATGAAAATTTTACGTTTTACTTTTGAGAACAAAAAGTTACTTGATCAAGCTTTTTTATTACGTACAAAAGTGTTCATTGAAGAACAAAAGGTTGATTCAGCGCTGGAATTTGAAAATGAAGAAGAAGCCATCCATTATTTGCTTTTCGTTGGGAAAAAGGCTGTAGCTACAGGGAGGTGGAGGCAAACTCCGAACGGAATCAAACTTGAACGATTTGTCACTTTAAAAAATTACAGAGCCAAAGGATATGGGCTTATGCTTTTGCAGCACATTTTAACCGAAGTGATTCCATTAAACCAACCCATTTATTTACATGCTCAAATCTCGGCTCTTGGTTTTTATAAAAGAAATGGATTTTCCGAATCGGGTAAGCCATTCGATGAAGCTGGTATTGCGCATTATTTGATGTTTTTTAGGCCTTAAAAAAATCAACTCTTTTTTAAACAAGTGGTATTTCAACCCACTCTTTATCGAAATTCATCACCTTATTAAAACCCAAATTTTTTAAATCTGAAATCGTTTCGGAGATGAACAACAAAAGTTCTTTTGGATTGTGAGCATCCGAACTGATGGTAATTGGAATATGGAGTGATTTTATTTTTTTCAGGACTTCAACACCGGGAAAAAGAGAATCGCTTCTTTTTTTATATAAGCCCCTTGTGTTTACCTCAACGATACATCCTTTTGATTTTATCAAGTCGAGGGTCTGATCAATTTCTTGCTGATACCAACCTTCATCTTCAGTAAAAAATCGATTTTGATTGTGCATCTTTACCTTATCCAGATGCCCGATAATGTCCGGGTTTTGGGTAAGAATCATTTGGTTAATCTGATTATAATATGCTTTTACCGCCAACCGGATATCTCCATGATAATTTTTTTGTAACCCTTCATCGTAAGGAATGGCACTGCCCCCATCGGTAAACCAAAATTGTTCGGTATTTTGATTACCGACCAAATGCACTGATCCGATGGTGTAATCCAATTGATATTTTTTAGTGAGAATTTCAAAATCTTCGGTTACACCCGGGATATAATCAAACTCTAAAGACTTTAGAACTTTAATTTGTCCTTGGTATTTTTTCTTTAGACGCCCAATTTCATCAATATATTCGGAAAGTTTTTCAGCTGGGATTGCATATTTATTTTCAAAAGGCATGGGTGCATGTCCCGAAAAACCAAGAGTTGATAAATTCAAATCTATCGCTGCTTTTACATAGGCTTCAGGGGCGTCTGATCCATCACAAAAATGAGTGTGGGTATGCAAGTTAAAAAATCTCATAACCTCATGATTAATTAAATACGCATTGTTGTCTTTATTAAATTCTATTATTTTATTAAAGGCTCTTAGCGGTTAGCTTTTAGTTATTGGAAAGAACCAGTAGCCAACAGCGAACAGCATGTCAATATTGGTAATCGAACTTCTTATAATCAATTACCAAAATTCTAATCCTAAATTTTTTTTGGAATATTTCAAGCTTCAAATTCAACATCAATTACTTTATAAACCTTATCCATTCTGCGAACAAGTGATTTTACGGGAATGGAACAAAGCTCTCCTTTTATTGTTTTTTGTTTTTTGTTTTCATCTACCCTGATTTCCGATAATTTATCCTCATAAACTCCGGTTGTCGGACCAATGATCATGATATCATCCTCCAGATTTAAGTCGTGGCTTTCCATTTTAATTTCTGCTACGCCGATATTTGAGAAATAATTGGTTACCATGCCAACATAAACTTTTCTTTTTGTGGCCTGCGACCCGTATCTTTCAGTCCATTCACCTGTTTTACGACCCAAATAATAGCCATCCCAAAAACCACGATTGTAAACAGAACCAAGTTTTTGGTTCCATCGGCCAATATTTTCTTTGGTATAATTTCCATCGAAATAAGCCTGAGCCGCTTCTTTATAACATTCAACAACCGTTTTAACATATTCGGGCGAACGCCCCCTGCCTTCCAATTTTAAAACCTTTACACCTGCACCTAAAATCAAATCCAAAAATTCGATGGTGTTCAAATCTTTGGGCGACATGATGTACTCATTGTCAACCTCCAGCTCAATTCCACCATCTTTATCCATCACTTTGTAAGGCCTGCGACAAATTTGTAAACAAGCTCCCCTGTTTGCCGATGAATTCAAATTATCAAGGCTTAAATAACACTTGCCCGATACGGCCATACACAATGCTCCATGAGCAAAAATTTCAATTTGGATCAGGTTTCCCGAAGGGCCACAAATATTTTGTTTACTGATCGCTTCGGTAATGGCTTTTACTTGTTTAAGGTTTAATTCCCTAGCAGTAACCATCACATCCGCGTATTGGGCATAATATTTAACCGCTTCGATATTGGTAATATTGGTTTGTGTCGACATGTGGATTTCCATTCCAACTGATTTGGAGTATTGAATCACACTTTGATCGGATGCGATGATAGCAGAAATCCCGTTCAATTTCGCGGCATCCACAATACTTTTCATCAGCATCAGCTCCTCGTCATAAATGACCGTATTCAGCGTAATGTAGGTCCGCACATTTTCCTTCTTGCAAATGGACGCGATATTTGCCAAATCATCGAGGGTAAAATTATTGGATGATTTGGAGCGCATGTTTAATTGTTCCACCCCGAAATAAACCGAGTCCGTTCCGGCCTGCAGAGCAGCAGATAATGATTCGTAAGAACCAACAGGGGCCATTATTTCAACTTGTGCAGCATTCATCATTATTATTTTTTGCAAAAGTACGAGTTTAATAACAATTCATTCATGCTCAAATTTAATATGTTAATTTTGCACTCCAAGCTAAGGTTGAAGTACTGTAAAGAATGCATGGTTTTTTAATCTTAGTAATATTTTTTACCTTAAATCTTGTTAAACAAAACATAAAATGAATATAAATCCTTTATTAACAAATTGGAACTTTCCCCATCAAACAGCTCCATTTAATGAAATCAAAGTGGAACATTACTTGCCTGCAATAGAAATTAGTATTCGGGATGCAAAAAAGGAAATTGATGCCATTATTACAAATTCAGAAAAGCCAACTTTTCAAAATACGCTTGAAGCTTTAGAACTAGCGGGAGCTAAATTGAGTGAAATCGCCAGTTTGCTTTACAATCAAAATTCCGCTGAAACTTGTGATGAATTGCAGGCGGTGGCAAGAGATGCCTCTCCAAAACTGACCGAATATTCAAATTATATTTCACTGAATGAACAACTTTTCAAGAAGATAAAAACGGTTTACGATGAAAGGGAAAATCTGACCCTCACCCCTGAACAAATCTATTTGCTTGAACATACTTACAAAAATTTCGTTCGCAGAGGAGCTGCTTTAACAGGTAACGACAAAAAAAAATATGCTGAAATCAGTACCGAACTGGCCAAATTATCGCTCAAATTCGGAGAAAATGTTTTGGCCGAAACCAATGCTTTTTCACTTTTAGTAACAGATGAAAAAAATTTATCGGGATTACCGGAGGGAGTTATTGAAGCAGCCGCTCAATTGGCTAAATCGAAAGAGAAAGAAGGCTGGATGTTCAACCTTCAATTCCCCAGTTATTACCCTTTTTTACAATTTGCAGACAATCGCAAACTGCGCGAAGAAATTTATCGTGCTTCGGGTAGTCGTGCATTTAAAAATAATGAATTTAACAATGAAGAAATTATAAAACAAATCGTTTCTTTGCGTTTGGAAATGGCAAAATTGCTAGGTTTTGTGAATTATGCTCAATATGTTTTGGAAGAACGAATGGCGCAAACCCCCGAAAAAGTAAATGATTTTATTCAGGATTTGCACAAATACTCCCGACCGGTTGCCGATAAAGAATATGCAGAAGTTGAAAAACTTGCGCGAAAAGAAGGCTTTCACGATGCTGTTGAAAGATGGGACTGGGCTTATTATACCGAAAAATTAAAAGCCGAAAAATATGGTTTTAATGAAGAAGAGGTAAAGCCTTATTTTCAGCTTGAAAAAGTTCAGGATGGCGTTTTTGAATTGGCTAAACGATTGTATGGCCTGAGTTTTAAAGAAAATAGGGCCGTTCAGGTTTACCATCAGGATGTGAGTGCTTATGAGGTTTATGATGAAGACGGTTCGTTTTTATCCGTTCTGTATCTCGATTTCTTTCCCAGAGAAGGCAAAAGACACGGGGCTTGGAGCAGCGATTACCGTCCACAAAGCAATGTGAATGGAAACCCTATCAGGCCGATTATTACCGTGGTTTGTAATTTTACCAAGCCTACCAAAAGCAAACCATCTTTGCTGAATTTCAGGGAAGTTGAAACTTTTTTGCATGAATTCGGTCACGCGCTGCATGGAATGCTATCAAACACAAGCTATCCAAGCTTATCGGGCACCAATGTTTTTTGGGACTTTGTGGAGCTTCCTTCACAAATGATGGAAAACTGGGCCTCCCAAAAAGAATGGCTCGATTTATTTGCCGTGCACTATAAAACAGGTGAGAAAATACCTGACGACCTCATCCAAAAACTGATCAAATCCAAAAACTTTTTGGCCGGTTATGCAAGCGATCGACAAATAAGCCTTGGAATGACCGATATGGCCTGGCATACAATTACCGAACCTGTAAATGCCAAGGTTTACGACTTTGAAAAAAATGCGATGAGTGATACTGAACTATTTCCAAAAATTGAAGAAACCTGCACAAGTACTGCTTTTTCGCATATTTTTGGTGGGGGTTATGCAGCCGGATATTACAGTTACAAATGGGCCGAAGTGCTGGATGCCGATGCCTTTGCTGCATTTAAAGAAAAGGGAATTTTTGACAAGGCAACCGCAACCTCTTTTCGTAAAAACATTTTGGAAAAAGGTGGAACCCAACACCCCATGGAATTGTATATTAATTTCCGTGGACACGAGCCAATGGTTGATGCCTTATTGGAGCGGAGTGGGTTGAAGTGAGCAGGCACATCGAGTGATAGGAAGTCATACGGTAGACATACGATAGACATACAGTAGTATTACAATTGTTGAAAATACTAAATAAAACTAATCTATCTTTAGCACATCTTCAAATCAATTAATAAAACAAAATGAAACATGTAAAAACACCATTAAAAATTATAGCAATCTTAATTTTCAGCACACTTTTTTGCTGCAAATTAATTGCTCAGGAAAAAAAAGAGTCCGGTTCAAAAACCAGAGAATTTAAACATGCATTAAATATATGTCCCATTGCCCCGGCTTTCGGGATTTATGCGTTGAACTACGAATATTTATTCAGCCCTAAAAATGGGATTCTAGCTCGTCTTGAATACGAGGACGTTCCTAAAGCTTATACTGATGCCAACATCGAATCCAGTGGAATGGCCTATTCACTCAATTACCGTAGGCATTTTTCCGGTCAAATGGAATCATTATTTTTGGGTGCTTATGCCAGATTCAAAACCTACGAAGGCAATGGAGAAATCGATTCTGAAAAATTTGATTTTACTTTACCTTCTTTCACCATTGGTTTGAATGCCGGAAAAAGATGGGTTTGGAACAGTGGATTTAACATCACACTATCAGCCGGATATGGTTTATCTATCGACAAACGTAATACCACACCAAACAGTATTGCTATCAACTCTGCACTCGATCAACTTGAAAAGGAATATGATTTTATGTCGCCTCTTTATGGTGAGCTTTCAATCGGGTTCGCATTTTAACATTCGATAGACATGCAGTTGTAATACAATTGTTAAAAAATTTTGTTATTCCGGCAATAATAGGAATAAATAAGTCATATCGAGCTTCCGCCGCAGTGGCAGTGGTTCATACTCAGCAGAAGCGTAGTCTTTATTAAACACATTTAGTTTTTCTAGATATAATAAATTCATATCTTTGTAAAAACAAAGTAAAAATGCGTCACATCAATACTTCATACCTGTCAAACGACGAATGCTGGGGAATCCAGATTAACGGATTGCTGCATTGCCAAAACTGCAAATGGACCGGAATCAGTGCCTGCGAAGGAAAAAACATCGTAAAGACCCATCGGAATTCGAAAGGATATAAAATTGAAGACCTGGGTTTAAATATGAACGATTATGATCCGGCTTTTGATAAGTCAAAAATCAAATCAACAATTTAGTCTTTAATTAATTTCAGGCTTAATTCATCCAATTGCACCTGTGAAATCTGAGAAGGTGAATCAATCATCTGGTCGCGACCGGCATTGTTTTTCGGGAAAGCGATATAATCGCGAATGGAATCGGAACCACCAAACAAAGCAACCCAACGATCGAAACCAAAGGCTACCCCTCCGTGAGGCGGAGCTCCAAATTCAAAAGCATTCATTAAAAAGCCAAACTGTGCCTGCGCATCTTCATCGGTAAAACCGAGTATTTTGAACATTTTCTTTTGCAAATCTTTGTTGAAAATCCGGATGGAACCCCCTCCGATTTCAACCCCATTGATGACCATATCGTAAGCATTGGCCCTTACTTTTCCCGGATCGGTTGAAAGTAGTTCAATATCTTCTTTCTTTGGCGAAGTAAAGGGGTGGTGCATGGCGTGAAATCTGCCGCTTTCTTCGTTCCATTCCAATAATGGAAAATCGACCACCCAAAGTGGTTTAAAATTATTCGGGTCTTTTAAACCCAATTGATTAGCCATTTCAATTCGAAGTTCGCCCAATTGTTTTTGAACCCTTTCGGTTTCACCCGATAAAACCAGTAATAAATCACCTGCTTTGGCATTCATTTTTTCAGCCCATAACTTAAGTGCAGCCTCATCAAAAAACTTATCGACCGATGATTTGAAAGTGCCATCTTCATTGCATTTTACATAAACAAGACCTTTGGCACCTATTTGAGGTTTTTTAACAAAATCGGTCAAGGCATCCAGTTGTTTACGGGTATATTCAGCACATCCTTCAGCACAAATCCCAACCACCAATTCCGCATCGTCAAAAACCTGAAATCCTTTATTTTTTGCAACATCATTCAATTCTATAAATTTCATTTCGAAACGCAAATCGGGTTTGTCGATTCCGTAATTTTTCATGGCATCGGCATAGGTCATTCGTGGAAATTCGGCCACCTCAATACCTTTAATTTCCTTAAATAAATGACGGGCTAAACCTTCAAAAGTGTTCAAAATATCTTCCTGCTCTACAAATGCCATTTCGCAATCAATCTGGGTAAACTCAGGCTGGCGATCGGCGCGTAAATCTTCGTCCCTGAAACATTTTACCAACTGATAATACCGATCGTAACCGGCTACCATCAGTAATTGTTTAAAGGTTTGCGGTGATTGGGGCAAAGCATAAAACTGATTTTTATTCATTCGTGAAGGCACCACAAAATCGCGTGCTCCTTCGGGGGTAGATTTGATAAGGTAAGGGGTTTCAATTTCTAGAAATCGTTGCGAATCCATGTATTTTCGCGTTTCAATCGACATGCGATGGCGCAATTCTAAATTTCGTCGAAGCGGATTTCGTCGAAGGTCCAGATATCGATATTTCATGCGAAGTTCATCTCCTCCGTCCGATTCGTCTTCGATGGTGAATGGTGGGGTTTTCGACTCGTTTAAAATTTTGAAATCAGTAACGGCAACTTCAATTTCGCCGGTTAGCATTTTCAAATTTTTATTGCTTCGTTCCTCGACAATACCCATTGCCTGAATTACAAACTCACGTCCCAGTTTCCTGGCTTTCATGCATAACTCTTTATCCGTTTCAAGGTTAAAAACCAATTGGGTAATGCCATATCGATCCCTTAAATCAATGAAAGTCATTCCTCCCAAATCCCTTGATTTTTGAACCCATCCGCTTAATGTGGTTTTTTCGCCCACATTTTTCATGTTTAATTTTCCGCAAGTGTGTGTACGCAACATATGATTTTTCTTAATTTTTTATTAACACCAGTATAGCCTATTCAGCAGGACAAAACAATTAATAAATTGTCACATCGAGCCATCCGTTGAGCTTGTCGAAACGAGGCGAGATGTCTGAATGACAAAATGAAACAAGATTTTGAAATATTTCGACAAGCTCCTCAATTTGACTTAAATTCTCTGCGAAATTACAAAAAATACCAAGTTAAATTTATCGCAACAATTTGAGATTGTTAAATCTCGATAATAAAAACACAAACAGTCACATCGAGCGAAGTCGAGATGTTGAATATCAACACAGTTCCCGACATTTATCCGCCTTTGGCGGAAGCTCGAACTGACTGCTGAGTTAATGTCTTTTCAATCCCGATTTTCGGGAGAGAAATCTCTCACTCATAGAAAATTGAGATCTCTCAGTCGCTATGCTTCTTCGAGATGACAGATTAAGCTTTAAAGAAACAGTACGCTTCCTCCATCGAATAAGGGTCCATCATAAAATTCCACAACTTCATAACCCCAGGCATCTATTTGATCTCGTAATTGATCCCCCGCCGGATAATGGTTCACGCTTCCCAGTAAAAATAATTGATTGCCCAATATACCGGCACATCCCCCAATAAAACCATTTTTAAAACCGGGCAAAATAATTCCGTCAGGATTGGAATAAAAAACTTCAAGACTACGTTTTTTCAACGCCTTTTCTATTCCTTTATCAGAAGTTATAAATCGATCGTTTTTGAGCGCAATCAAATTACAACGGGTATAGGCTTGTTCAACATGAATTTGATCCAAACCCATCGCCAAATCCTTTACCGCAAAATCGGTATATTTTAAATTATGTATTAGAAATTGGGAGGTAGAAACGATATTATAGATGGATGATTCGGGATATTTTTGACCGACAGTTTGTTCACCAAGATGATAGGAGATTCCATGTTTTTTCAATTCATCCCTAAACTTTTGAGGAAGGTTAGGAGCCACAATTATGTCATTATTCAGAATGCTAAAAAAAATATCAGGATGGCCTGAAATGGCATCATAGGTTATTTTATCTGTTTCCAATTCAAGCAAATCTCCAAAATCAGACAGTTTTATTTTTGCTTCCTTCGGTATCTTTTTATCGATGATAATCAAGCTCATAATCTCTGTTTGCCAAGTTATTATTAATGCCAAATTTCACACTATTAAATTTTCTCGAAAGCATTTTTTTGTTGCTAGCATAATATCCTACGGCATAATTCAATTCCTTAGGATTTACCGTAATTGTGATTGAATCTGTTCCGGATTTAATGTCCGACAATTTTTTTCTCCAGATTTCGGTCAGTACCAATTCCCTAAAAGATGGATGAAACGGACCGGCTACTAAATCTGATCCATCAAGTAATCCTTCGGATGGATGCAACCCGATTCTTAAAACCTTCACTTCCGATTGTTCAAATATTTCATAAATATCTGCCGTCCAATCAACCGCTTCTTTCATTGTCAAAGGTTTATAGCTTCCCTGATGGTACATTTCTTCAAGCTTGGTGTTTTTAATCACGAGCGTTGGATAAATCCGTGTATTTTCAGCACCTGCTTCAATAATTTTCCTGGCAGTTAAAATTGCTTTTTGTTTTGTATCTCCGGGCAATCCGATCATCATCTGTAATCCTAAATTTATCTCATATTCACGAATTAGCTTTGCCGCATTTAAGGTATCGACAACGGTATGACCTCGTTTTGATTTTCTTAAAACCTCATCGTCCATTGATTGGGCACCCAGTTCAATTGTTCCTACCCTGTATTGTTTAAGCAATTGAAGCACCTCATGATTGATATAATCGGGTCGCGTTGAACATCGAATATTTTGGATCACACCCGAATCTAAATAAGCTTGTACCAATTTTAAATATTTCTCTTGTTCGGGTTTTGGGATTCCGGTAAAATTTCCACCAAAAAATCCGAGTTCAATATGAGCTTGTTTTGGGATTGTATTTAAATGTGCCAAGATGATTTGAATTACTTCATCCTCATTTGGAATACCTGATTTCCCTGAAATCTTTCGTTGATCGCAATACAAACACTGAAATGGACAAGCCAATTCGGGTATGAAAATTGGTATGGTATAATTTTTATTTGGCATATACCTTTTAGAAGATAAATTTTATCTATTTTTGATCAGTTTTGTTGGCGTTTTGTTACCTAACAAAATAAGGGTTTTATTCAACATCTAACACTAAATCACATGAGAAAACAAACTTTCAACACTGGTATTATTATTTTATCATTGTTTGCGCTTCTTTTCGCAGGAACCAGCTGTAAAAGTAAGCAAAAACTAGCCGCCGAGAAAGCCGCAATAGCTTATGCTCAAAAAGTAGATCAGGCTAAAAAAGATCTATTGGAAATCATCAATGATGATGGATCAATGACCATAGAACAAAAAGAAAATCGACTGAATGTCATTAAAGGGTTGAACCTTGATGATCAGGAAGTTCGGGATCTAATCATTAGAGCCGAAGATGTTTTAGCTAAACTTCGCAAAGAAAAAGAAACAAAAGTTGTGGTCGAAACGGAAGAGCAGAAACTAGCTTCGCTCAAAAATGCGGTCCTATCAAATTTCAGATCAGTTGCAAGTGCCGGTACACTGACAGTAGCAAACAATAATATTTCGAACGCATTAAAATTGTTTGCTTCTGAAGATATTCCTGTTTTAATTATTATCAGTCAGGAAAACGGCATGAAAGACTATGACCGTCCTACTACCATTATCAAATATCTTGAATATTTAAAAGATGTGAAGAACTTTGATGTTGGTATAGAAAGTATTGTTTTGGACAACAACAGAAAAATAACTGAAATTGAATTAATTAAAAAATAACGCGCCATGTCAAAATTAAAAATATTATTATTCGCGGTTTTCTGCTTTGCCTTTGCTGCAAACACCTTTTCGCAGAATGAAATCAGCCCTGAAAGAAAACGTGCCATTGATAGTTTGGCACTAGAAAAAATCAGAGATTTAAGTAAATATATTTCAATAGTAGGGAGCAAAGAAACCCCATTTTCTGAAGCAAACAGGGTAATTGAAAGAACACTTGAATTATTTGCCGATGATGCACAAATTGGTGTTTCATCATTGTATAAACCTGAAGTTAAATACTACGGGGTTCGTACATACTTAGAGCATTTGATGGCTTTGAACTATGATAAAATTACCATTAGCTGGTACAACATTCAATACATCAGCGACCTGGAGTTACAACCTGATGGCAGATATGTTGGTGTAATTACCATTTATCAACGATTTGAAGGCGAATCAAGTGATGGCTTGTCGTACAAAGACACAACCAAAAAAGACATTACCGTATATGTTCAACGAAAACAAACACAAATAGGCGGGAAATTGATCGGTTTTTGGGATGTAATGTTAGGGGATGTGAGAGTAACCGAAACTGTAAAATGAAATTAATAACTGTTTGTCTTGTATTTATCCTATTCATCAGCTTGAGCGCTCAATCACAAACAATTGACAAATTTGTTGATGATGAAAGCATGTTGTATGCGCATACCAAACAGGTAAATCAGTTTTTTAGGAGATTTAACGGAGAAGAGGATCGCTATGGCGAACGACTCTCCGTTAATGATCCCATTTTCCAGAATAGCCAATTCAGAAAAGAGTTTATAAATCTTTTATTTGATAATGAAAGTGTCATTATTCCCAAGTCTTTAAAAGATGAATTTATCGGTGATGTTAGCAATGCCGAACATCCAAATTTTTTAAGCTTTCACGGGGGTAAATGGTTCGCTCAGGTTAAAACGGTATTTATATACAAAGGCACCGAAAAAGAATGTACCTTATTTTTGAAGCTTCAAAAGGAAAAAGTGGGCTCAAAATGGGTAATAACGAATGTATTATTTGAACCTTTTACCTCTTACTTTATCAACGCTGATAGTATCAGTGAATCACAACGGAAGTTTTTGCACCCTTTAAGTCATGAACTCGATTTCATGAATTTAATAAAAGTTTTTAAACAGGATCAAATCATTGAACAATTTGCCGAAGAAGGGTATAGTCCTGACTATTTAAGTTTGTTCATTTACGAATTCAGAAAAGGGAGCCTGCAATTCAAAAGCATTAAAGAGGTAAAATTTCATATATTTCAGATCAATAATTGGTATTTTGAGCTATTAGAATTTAACCGAAAGGGTAATAATTCAGGCTGGTTAATTTCCAATCTTCTTAAAATATCGGAGGCAGATAAAGAAATATTGAAAAAGTTTATTTACCACAATTAATTTCCAAAATACGAATGATAAAAAAGGCTTTCTTTTTAATTATTTTATTGACAGGCATCGATTCGATCGTTAATGCACAAGAGAAAATTTATGCCCAACGCGATATTGAAATTTATCAAAAAGAAGCCACACAACTGGTTAATTATTTTGAATACACGCTTAACCTGATTGGGAACCCGAGTACTTTAGCCAAAGAAAAAGACATCATCATTAATCAAAGTTATTTGAAAATTTTCAAAAACGAATTTGTTCAGATCGAAGATGATTTAGATGAATACAGAACCGTACCTACCAATAAAAATGTACAAGCCTATTTAAAAGATATTGATTTCTTTTTTACAAATGCCGAAATCATTTTTACCATTCAGGATGTTGGTTATTTTTTAACTGAGGACAACCAACTTTACTTCAAATTTCAAATTAACCGAAATTTGATTGGTAAGCTGATTAATGGTGACTCAATTAATACGAATAAGATTCGGTTTATAGAAATTAATGTAGATGATGCACACAAAGATTTAAAAATTGCCAGTGTTTATACCACCAAACTAAATGAAGAAGAAGAATTGAGAAATTGGTGGAATTCGATACCCATGAATTGGAAAACAATTTTAGGAGAAGATCATCTCATTAATGACTTTATTTTTTTACATCAAATTATTTCGTTTACCGACTCCACCTACGTGTTTAATGCAGATAGTATCAGAAAGTTTAAAATTGATACTTTATTGGTGAGGGGTAAAGATACTTTATCAAAACCTCGTTTCGACAGTATCCCCATAACCTATCTTAAAACTGTAAAATTTAACCCGGAAACACTTTATAAGCAACTAAGGAACATTGTTTCGTTGAGCGAAATTAATATTGCAAATAATCAACAAATTGAAAATTTAAATGCCTTGGATAAACTTTCTAATCTGAGACGATTAGATATTTCAAATACAAGGATTAATGATCTAAGTCCGATCAGAAACTTGACCAAATTAGAATCTTTAATTTGTGAAGGTACACAAATAGAATCTCTCGTACATCTTAGGTATCTTTCTAACTTAAGGGTTTTAAATCTAAATAACACCCCGGTTCATGACTTAAAACCGCTTCAAAGTATCGATAAACTTGAACAGTTATACTTAAATTATACGAAAATTGACAGTCTCGATCCGTTATTCCAATTAAAACATTTGATGGATTTAAGGTTTTCAAATACTGCAATATCTGATCTAAAACCCTTAAATCAAATTGTAACGCTGGAAGTTTTGCATTTTAATTCTACTGCTGTTAACTCTGTTGAACCCTTAACAAATCTGGATAATTTGCGGATCTTGGTAATGGATAATACTCGTATCGATCAATTGGATCCGCTAAAAAACCTTAAAAACCTGAAGCAGATTTTTTGCGACAACGCCATGATTTCTCCTGCTGCCGCTAATCAGTTTATGAAAACCAACCCTCAGGTTTTGGTTGTTTTCCAATCGGCCGAATTAAAAGCCTGGTGGGAAAGCCTGAATGCAATTTGGAAAGGGATCTTCAGGAAATACCATTATCTGGATGAAAAACCAACCAATGCCCAACTTCAGGAATTAATTAAACTTAAAATTATTGATATCAGCAAGCGACCTGAAATACTAAACTTAGGGCCGCTAAAAAAATTCATTTATCTTGAACATCTGAATTGTTCGCATACATCAATAAGCGATCTCGATCCCATTTCAGATCTTGTCGATATTAAATATCTTGATTTTTCAAACAGCAATATTGTTTCGATCATTCCTTTAATGAACCTTTCGAAACTTGAATCATTATATTTTTATAATACTTCGGTTAATGATTTAACCCCACTCAATAGCCTTAATTTTTTGCAGCAAATTAATTTTGAACATACTCAGGTAAAGAATTTAACACCTTTGACTGATTTGACGAATTTAAAAATTGTTTATGCTGATTCTTCAAAAGTTGAGATAGAAGATTATTTAAATTTTAATCCTACGAATGAGGATGTACTTGTGGTTTTTCAAACAAATTATTTAATGAATTGGTGGGAAACATTAGCCAATAGCTGGAAAGAAGTCTTTACTAAAAAAATAAATTTAACCGAAGGGTTTACAAAGGAAACCTTGCATCAAATTGCCTCGATTAAATCTTTGGATATAAGTAATAACATAAGATTAAAAACACTCGAACCCCTTAAAAATCTTCATGTATTAAAGGAACTCATTTTTTCGGGTACGCAAATGTCGGATCTTGGGCCATTGGAAAACCTAAGACGATTAACCAGAATTGAATGTGGAAATAATCCAATCAGCAATCTTGGCCCAATCATGAACCTTCCCAAACTTAGTTATCTTGATATCTCAAATATTCCAATTCGTGATTTTGAACAGGTGCAATTTATGACCAGCCTCGAAACGCTCATTTGCCCCGGTACCCAAATAAAGAGTCTCAAATATCTTGAATATCTTATAAGCCTCAAAATACTTGAGTGCTATAATACAAATATTAAGAATTTAACTGCCATTGAAAACCTGAATTTGGAATTATTAAAATGTTATAATACTGGCTTAAACCAAAAACGGGTATTGAAATTTAAAGAGAGTCACCCAAATACCGAAGTTGTTTTTTATTAAATCGTAATGGAACAAATTTCCGGCAATATTTTAATTCGTAATTTCGAATTATCAGATTATGACACTTTGATCGGGTTATGGACCGCAGCAGATCTTCCTTTTAAATCAAAAGGGCGCGACACCAAACAAAACATCCGGAAAGAGCTACAGAGAGGCTGTGCTTCCATCTTAATTGCTGAGCTAAACAATATAGCCATCGGTACTGTTTTTGCAACGCAAGACGGTCGCAAGGGTTGGATTAACCGATTGGCAGTTATCCCCGAATTCCGCAAACAAGGTATTGGTAAAATGCTGGTTGAAAAGGCTGAATCCATTCTGATCGAAAAAGGAATTGGAATCATTGCCTGTTTAATTGAAGATTACAATAAAACCTCATTGGCAACATTCCAAAAACTGGGTTATAATGAGTTTAAAGGAATACACTATTTAACAAAAAGAATTCACCCCGATATTTAAATGGATAAGGATGGCTTCCCGACTTTTTCGGGACGCCATCCTTTTTTGGGATTGGTATCTTAGGCTTTTCGGGATGGAGTCCTCATTCGAGGAAGCCATCCCACCTCGACGAAAAGAATTCACCACGATATTTAATAATCCAGGGGTGACACCCCAAATTTTCGGGACGCCATCCCAATAATTTACTCGATAATTACCCTTATTCCTTCCGAATGACTTGAAAATTCAGGAGCATATAAACATTGAATGGTGCTGATCCCATTTGAAAAAGTTCCTTTTTGGGTAACATACATTTCGTTCTCGATAATATAAGATCCGGCCTTCAGTAAATCAAAAAAATAATTGGTTGCCAAATCACTTATTTTTTTATAATAGCCCACGCCATCTTCAAATTTATATCCAGATAAAACCTGAACGGGCTCGAATGCAAGTGCGCGCATATCATTGATGTGAACAAATTCCATATCACGGTCAAGCTCAATTATCATTCTGGAAACAATTTTATCTCCAATTTTTATTTTACGATCAGCAATCGGAATCAAAATATTTCCGCTCTTGGTTGTTTCTTTTAAAAATAATTTCTTTTCAATATTTAAAATCCCTTTTGATGAGTAAATCTGATCAAGCTGGTCGAAATACTGCCAATGCATAGCACCCCACGCCATTTGAGTATTTAAATTTTTCAGATGAACATTGCCCATATTTGCTTTTATTTCATTGCCCTGCCAAGCGCGAACCGAAAAACCTGTTCCGGCTTCCACGTTTTGTGGCTCAATATTTTTATTGGCAAATTTTACCTGAACCGGGATTTGACTTGAAAGCAAATTGGCACTTCCGGTAAGCAATGCATTTACCGCATCGACTGAGGCCCTTGGGTTGCTCCACATCCGCGTTTGCTTTTGTTTGAGCAACCATTTTTTTAATCCGGCAACAAATGTCTTGTTATTTCCTATTTCCGAAAAAACCTCTATCAAAAAAGCCTGGGTTTCAACAGGTGCCTGATACCAATAAAATCCATCCATATCCGGCCAATAAATTCCCAATTCCTCATTCTGAACGGCTCTTTCTTTCAAAGATGCAAGAATGAGTTCGGCGGTTTCAGTATCGCCATATCTGAATAAAGTAAGTGCAATCATGCCTTGCATATATTCCGATCGCTCCATCCAAAATTTTTGTTCTTCGGTAAAGTAATAAGCAATCGCACTTTTAAATTTCGCATCCTCCTCCGTAAAATCACTTAAATAACTAAGCAAAAATAAATGCTGAATTTGAATATTACTTAAATGGATATTTGCAAACCGAAGCTTGTTATTATTTTTTAAATATTGATAGTCGTCAACCAATTGCCTGTTCAAATATTGAATTGCATCCTTCATTGGTTGTTCAATTTCTGTAAGTGTATTTTTATCAAAAACCTTTCTGGCACGAAGCCGAACCAAACCAGATACAATTTGTTGGGTAATGTACCTGCTTCCATACATTCCTTTAAACCACGACCATGATCCGTCGGCAAGTTGATTTTTTAACAACTCCGATAAATTATCTCTTAATTGCTGGCTAATCTGATTATCGTCAAAAAATAAACCTAATTTTTTTCTTTGTTCCGATTCATTTCTAGCATCCATTAACCATGGGGTTTCCTCCAATAAAACCGATTTTAATTCCGGATTTTTTTCAAGCTGAGAATTTAAAGCACTTGAATTTCCTGCTTTCCAGGCTTTAAATACCGGCCTGATTTGTGGCTGCGATTTTAACAGATGAGCGGCCATGGTATTCGCGTAAAAACGATTATACAAGGAAATCGCATCTTCACTGTTACCCTCGGCAATGTAAGGTAAAGCCAAAACTGCATACCAGGCAGGATTGGTCGTCATTTCAAATTTTAATTGATGATGAACCAAAGCCTTGTTATCGGCCGATGCAACAAGATTTTCAAAAACAATTTTCTTTTCTTCTTTCGGATTTAAATGGATGGGCAAACTTTCAGTGACCAAAATCTTATCCGACAGAATGGGAATGATTCTTTCCTCTCCATCACTGAAATTTTCGGAAGTAGCAGTAAGTCGATAAACTACCGCATTGATGCCATTTGGAATTACTAATTTCCACTGCTTATCAAGCGACGAATTTGCATTTATTTTAAAACTCTTCTCAACTTCATCGGTAATGATGCCAATGACGGGCTTCATATTGCTTGCATCAAAAAACTTCAGGCTGGCTTTGCCTTGAATCACTTTTTCGGACAAATTGATAATTTGGGAACTGAAATAAAGGGTATCACCCGAACGTAAAAAACGCGGCAGATTGGGTTTAATCATCAGTTTTTTCTGTGTGATGATGTTTTGTTCCAATGCAGCAATCCGCAAATTTTTTGTATGGCCAATGACCATGAATTTCCAGCGGGTAAGCGATTCCGGGCTCGTAAATTTAATGATGGCATTGCCGGCTTCATCTGTTTTTAAACTTGGGTAAAAGAAGGCTGTTTCACTGAAATTTGTTCTGATTTTTATTTCTTCCTCAGGGATATTTTCAACTACTGAAAAAACCTGGGCATCCGTCTCTTGTTCCGTCATTACACCAGCAGTTTTACCTGCCATCGATTTAAGAATACGATTTCCAGAATAGGAGTTATTTATAAAATCCCATTTAAGCTGGGGTGTAGATTCACTCCATTGTGAAAAATATCCGGGTCGATAGAAATTATATTGATTTCGCCCACCATAAATATCAAATCCAAAAGAAGTATTCCAGGTGATTTGATTATATGAATAATTGGGCAGGGTAAATTGCCATTGATGCAATTTAATTTTATCCAATGAGGCATCCATCATGCTTACCAATAATTCGGTGATGGGTTTTTCTTTTCCGATGATTTTAATCTTCCATTCTTCCTTTGATCCGGGCAGAATAATGGGCCGGAAAGTTTCCAATTTTAGCTTAAGTTCTTTTACCGGATCAACAATTGTAACATGCTCATTGTGTTCATAAATTTCATTATCACTCACGAATATGAGGTTAATGTTAAAATCTTTTCCGTTCATTTTTGTAAGTGGAATTCTAATTCTTTTTTGTGCTTTGTCTAGTTGCAACCATTGGCTCTGTATGACTTTATTATCTTGCTGTAATTCGTATAAGACGGATAAGTTTTTCATTGCTGAACCAATCACAAAACCCAAACTATCTTTAATCCCTGCGATATTTTTATCCAGAACAAACCAATTAATTTCGGGATAAGGAACTCCGGCTGATTTTGGATCATAGAGTACAAAATATTTTTCATGCACAACCTCCACATCAAATTGATCTTCTGTTTTTATAATGAGTTTATAAATTCCAACCGACCAATTTGCAATATCCGGAAGATTAATGCCTGAAACTTCTGTGGTATTTAGTTCTGCCTGAAAAGCCTGATAATCTATACCAAGGTTTTCAAAATTTTTCTCATCATCAAATTGCTCATGCTCAAAGTAAGTATAAAAGGTTTCCACATCGGTAAGAAAACGATCCGGACGTCGCCAATTTCTTTTTTTAAAAGCATTTACCGGATTTTTTAATTTGTAGATACTTGCCACATAGTTTACGGATTGAGGGACATCATTTAAGTCAGTTGCTACGATAGGAATCATTTTAATGTTCCGCTGGTTAACCTTTTCCGGCAAATCAGGTTTGATAATGAGGTTAGCATACCCTAATCGAATGCTGGTAATCGCCGATTGAGTTTCACCAACAATATCAGTTGACTCAACCTCTATCGTAAAATTAAAAAATTGCGCTGCTAATTCTTGTGAATCTTCCGCTGATTGAGCAAAGAACTTAATCCGAAAACGTCCGTTTTCATCGGTTTTTAATTCGCCATAATTGATTTGCTGTTTAGGTGAATAATAAAAATTACTGCGGCTAAAATACATCTGATAATTACTTCGTTTAACTTTAAATTTCAGCTGTGCCTCGGAAATTGGGTAGCGAGAAAAAGAATTAACCTGACCACTTATAATTACTGTATCATTTAATCTGAATTGGGTTTTAAGCGTATCAAAAACGATTTCAAAATTCGGTCGCTTGTATTCTTCAACTGTAATATTAGTGCTTCCGTTTTCATTACTGATTAAAAAATTCCCGCCTAAATTGTTCATTGGAATAATCAAAGAACCATTAAACGAGCCAAATTCGTTCGACAATAGTTTTAGTGATTTTAACAGTTTATGGTTGCCATCAAAAAATTCAACTTTGGTATTTTGATTAGGTACCACTTCAAACCGGCCATTTTTCTTTTGGTAAACGATTCCCTTAAAATAAATGGTTTGCCCCGGGCGATAAATACTTCGATCTGTAAAAAAATTTGTATTTAGTTCAATTCGTTCATTTAAAGAAATGGCATTTCGGCTATAAATCCCGCTCTTGATTAAAGTATCTTTTTTGTGCGTAAAAATAAATCGTAAGTCTTTCGATTTGGGAAGATCCAATAATCGAACATATCCATTTTTCCCTGAGACCAGAATTTTTTCAGATTTCCACTGGTAATCTTTTTTGGCCTGATTATAAACTGAGGATTGAACCTCCAGCTTAACGTCACTTAAAGGTTTGCCGCTTTTACGATTCAACACAAAAACATCCATGTTTCCGCTTGCATCTTCACGGTTAATAAAGCTAATTCCGGAAGCTAAAAAATAATTTAACTGAACAGGTGATAAAGAATCGAAAGTGATACTTGATGAAGCAAGCAGGGCATAATATCCTTTGGGTACATCATGAATCCGTATCTGAACATTGTGTGATTGAAAATCTCCTTCATTTGACAATTCCACTTTCCATTCATCAAAAATCGGTTGAATTAACAAATCCTTAATTTTTTGTTCATCTGAAAAACGGTTTATATTTTCATTTTTTAAATAAACGATCGGAATTAATTTAAAATAAATACGATCCAGATTTGTATAGTTTAGGGATGATAAAATGGGTTGATCAGGCAACTCAACCGACTTGATCGTTAACTCAAATTGTGGTTTTTTAATTGTTTCGATAAGCTCCATGCATGCTTTGGCCGCTCCTGTATTTGGGTACTTTTGGACTGCGATTTGCGCGTATTCCAAACCCTTCTTAATTTCCCATTGGTATTTACTTCGCTGGTAGTGGTCATAATTATTTCCACGATTTATGTAAGTTTGGGCAAGCTCATAATAAACCTGTGACACACTTTGATTGGATTCATATTTTTTGGTCAAATTCAGTAACGTTTCAATATACTTCTGATCAAATTTTTCGGTCGGTAAAAAAGCTGTTTTTGCATATTTTATTCTTTGCAAATCAACATAAATCAATGCTTCGGTATCTTGGTATTTCGAATGGATGCCAATCAATGATTGGTATTCCTGAAGTGCCGACAGCCTTAAATCTTCGTCTTGCTGATTAAATTTAAGAGCCAAAAAAATATTCGCAGGAGCTAAAAACCTTTCTTTTTCATTAGCTGATAAAGACCCGGAAATGTTTAATGATTCAGCTCCTAACTCAGCATAGCATTTAATGGCCCTAAAAGCCAGGATATCGTAAAGTGATGGTGAATATTCCCGATTCAATGAGTCTTTAACAAAAAAAACCTCATCTGCAAAATAATATTGGTTTAACGAATCAACACTTTGAAGTGAAGCACGAAAATGAGTTCTTATTTTTTTATAAAAATCATCCTTGCTCCAGTTTTGAATATTCGTGGTCGTGTCTGATTTGATGGAGGTTCTTTGGTTTATTTTCCAACGATTTTTTTGATAATATTGGTAATGTACTCCCGCAATCACCGAGTTAATGATTTGCCTGTGAGGCGTTTTGCTGCCTCTTAATTCTTGCTGAAGTTCACCCAAAAAATCTACCGGAATATCCAGCTCCAATGCTTGATTAGCTTTATAAAACAATGCACGAATAAAATTGGTGAGGTCGGGCTGTGTAGTTTTTGAGATTTGGTAAATCCTGTTAATTTCCAATTTGGCTGATTTATTCAATCCATTATTAATCAATGAGTCAACCAACAACCAATCATTCTTAGTTACGAATTTGGATTCAAAATTTTGAGCCTGCAAAGTGCAATGCATACCCATTATTATAATGAATGCTAAGATTAGTCGCGTTTTCATCAACCTCATTTAAAAGAATAAATTTACAAAAATCATTCCTTATGTGGAACTTAAACAAAGGTATCTGCTTTTGATGTATCAAAATGAAATATCAAAAAATATGTGCCAAATTAACCGAAAGGTGCAATCAGATTACGATGTTCACAATTTTCTTTGGAACAACAATAACTTTTTGGGGTGATTTGCCTTCAAGCCATTTTTGAGCTTCATCTGAATTGAGTACGGTTTTTTCAACATCTTCTTTCGACATATCGATGGGAAGCGAAATTTTAAAACGCATTTTTCCGTTAAAAGAAACCGGATAAATTACAGCATCTTCTTTTATATATTCTTCTCTCAATTTAGGAAAAGTGGCGTATGTTACGGTTTCATTATGTCCCAGTAATGACCATAATTCTTCCGCCACATGAGGTGCATAGGAAGAAATAAGTACCGTCAGTGGATCCAGGATTGCCCGTTTGTTGCATTTCAGATCGGTTAATTCGTTCACGCAAATCATTAAAGTACTTACAACCGTATTAAATGAATAACGCTCAATATCGTCCTGTGCTCTTTTGATTGTTTTATGTAAAACTTTAAGTTCGTCTTTGCTTGGCAGCTCTTCAGATACCACAAAACGATTTTCTGCATCATGATATAATCGCCACAATTTTTTCATAAACCTAAAAACACCCTCAATGCCTTTAATATCCCAGGGTTTGTGGTATTCCAAAGGTCCCAAAAACATTTCGTAAAGCCGTAAAGTATCAGCTCCATATTTTTCGATCAGGTCATCAGGGTTTTGAACATTATGCTTGGATTTCGACATTTTTTCTACCTCATGACCACAAATAAATTTACCATCCTCCAAAATAAATTCTGAATCAGCAAACTCCGGTCTCCATTGTTTAAAAGCTTCGGTATCCAAAACATCATTATCCACTAAACTGATATCAACATGGATCGGAGTTGAGAACAATTCGCGGTCTTGTACTCCTTTTGAAATAAATATGGGCTTCAGTTCCCTAATTTCATGACGATTAAAAATGATCCCTTTTTTTACTTCTTTAATGGCTTTTTGGGTTTCATCAATAAAGGCTTTTGTATTTTCAATGATATCAGCGATAGGAAGTAGCAATAATTTCTTCCCTTTTTCTTTGACATATTTTTCGTAGTAACTTTCAAGCTTTGGCTGACTTTTAATTTCAATAATTAAATTGGCCTCTTCAACAAAGAAATCAAAATTACGGTGTCCGTCGCGATATTCGCGAACCACCCCTTTTTCCATTCCGTTTTTCTTGAAGAATTCCCACAATAAGTGTTCTGCATATTTTTCGTGATTTACCCGAAACACAAAACTTGAGCGACCCTGAATTTTCCCTTGGTTAATCAGCTTTTTAAACGGTTCGTCTTTTTTAACCATTCCGATATCAAAGAGGAATTTATTCCAGAAACGTGAATAAAGTAAGTGCCCAACCGCATGCTCATCTCCTCCTATATATAGATCAACATCCTGCCAGTATTCATTGGCCTCCTTCGAGAAATATTCATTCTCATTTTTCGGATCCATGTACCGTAAATAATAAGCGCTTGAACCTGCAAAACCGGGCATGGTGTTGATTTCGATGGGATAACCTTCTTTAGTTACCCAGTTTTTTGCTCTGGCCAATGGTGGTTCTCCGCTTTCAGTTGGTAAATATTTATCTACATCAGGAAGCAGTAGCGGCAATTGATCTTCATTCATTACATAAGGAATGCCGTCCTTGTAGTAAACAGGAAAAGGCTCGCCCCAATAACGCTGGCGGCTAAAAATAGCATCGCGTAAACGATAATTTACCGTTCCAAATCCAACTTCCAATTCATTAATTTTTGCAATCGCTGCCTGAATTGCTTCTTTTACCTCCATGCCATCCAAAAATTCGGAATTCATCATTTTGCCTTCTTTGGCATCATACGATTCTTCCGAAATATCACCGCCTGAAACTACCGGAATAATAGGTAAATTGAAATGTTTAGCGAAAGAATAATCCCTGCTGTCGTGCGCGGGAACGGCCATAATAGCCCCAGATCCGTAACCGGCAAGCACATAATCAGCAACCCAAATTTGGATTTCTTTTCCGTTCAAAGGATTAATTCCATAAGCTCCTGTAAATTCTCCACTAATATTTTTAACCTCCGATTGCCGTTCGCGCTCCGAGCGGTTTTTCGCCCATGTGACATATTTATCGATGGCTTCTTTTCTATCGGGAGTTGTAATTTTGTCAACTAATTCATGTTCAGGTGCAAGTACCATATAGGTTGCGCCAAATATGGTATCCGGCCGGGTTGTAAAAACATCGATCACCTCTCCTAAATCCTCCCCAATGGGGAGGACTTTATTGTCCAAATAACTTTTAATTTCATTAATTACCTTTTCGGGATTGGCAACTACTTCTTCATTTTTAAAGCGGATTACTGAATAACCATAGGTATTTAATATTTCTGTTCTCTCTGCATCTTGTTCTAACTGCCTTTCATGAATTTTCCCATCAATTTCAATGACAACTTTTTTCCTCAAGCAAACAAAATCAGCAATAAAACGATTGATAACATGTTGCCTTCGTATTTTATGCCCAAGTTGTTTTGCCCGAACACGTTCCCAAATTATTGATTCTGCTTCGGTCGGTTTTTTTCTGGCTTCTTTAACTTTTTCTTCTAAAAGTGACCACATCTGCCCATCCGAGGTCATATAACCCGGTCTTGCTCCCTCTCCTCTGGAGAGGGCTGGGGAGAGGCGAAAGTAAATAGTTGCACCCTGAGACCGACCAATCCAGTTACGCTGCATTTCTTTAATCGAATCCGACCAGTCAATTTTATCAAGTCCGTCAAGCAATCGTTGGGCATAGGCTGTAATCCGCAACGACCATTGTTTCATCAGCTTTCTTTCAACCGGATGACCTCCTCTTTCAGACAGTCCTTCTTTTACTTCATCATTAGCCAGTACAGTTCCCAATTCAGGGCACCAGTTAACCATGGTATTGGACAAATAAGCCAACCGATAGTGCATTAACAATTCCCGTTGTGCTTTTTCATCCATTGCATTCCAATCTTCAGCACTAAAAATTACCTCCTGATCAGTGGCCGCATTTATATTTTTATTTCCTTCTTTCTTAAATTTAGAAATCAATTGATCAACTGATTCTGACTTGTCATTATCTTTATTGTACCATGAATTGAAAAGCTGAATAAAGGTCCATTGTGTCCATTTATAATAACCGGGATCACAAGTGCGAACTTCCCGGTCCCAATCAAATGAAAAACCAATTTTATCGAGTTGCTCACGATAACGATCAATATTTTTAACCGTTGTTATTTCAGGATGTGTTCCGGTTTGAATGGCATATTGTTCGGCAGGCAAACCATAGGCATCATACCCCATCGGATGTAATACATTATGGCCCTTTTGGCGCATATACCTGGCATAAATATCAGAAGCAATATAACCCAAGGGATGACCAACGTGAAGACCTGCACCGGAAGGATACGGAAACATATCCAGTACATAAAATTTGGGTCTTGAATGATCTATTTCAGCCTTAAACGTTTTGTTTTCGCTCCAATATTTTTGCCATTTAGGCTCTATTTCATTAAAATTATAATCCATGCCTCACTCCTATATTTCCTGTTTAGTATTGTAATTTCAGGCTGCGAAGTTAGAAAAAAGATGGAAAACTATTAATAAAGAGTTTGGGCTAATGTTCACAATTTTAAAATTTTATCTTCTCATGAAGTGTTTCAATCCCAAACATTCTTGTTAAGAATCTACATCTCCATTCAATTGTTGATTAAAATGATTATTTTAGCTTTAACTATATTTTGCAATGGCAAGGAAAGAAGATAAATATAATAAACGAAGACTTCAAACATCTTATTTAACGTCCATCGTAAGTACGACGCTTGTTTTGTTGATGTTAGGTGTTCTGGGTTTAATTGTGTTGCATGCACAAAAACTATCTAATCACGTGAAAGAAAATATAGGGATCAGGGTTATCATGAAAGATGACTCAAGAGAAGCCGCAATTTTACAACTTCAAAAATACTTGGATGCCACTTCATATACAAAATCTACCGAATACATCACCAAAGAAAAAGCTGCTGAGGAATTAAAAGCAGAACTGGGAGAAGATTTCATTGACTTTTTGGGTTTTAACCCGTTACCCTCCTCAATTGATCTAAGATTAAAAGCAGACTATGCGAATATTGCAAGTATCGGGGCTATTGAAAAAGAATTGCTGGAAAATAAAAATGTGAAAGAGGTTTATTATCAGAAATCTTTGGTGCAGGCAATCAATCAGAATGTTCAAAAAATCGGTATTTTGTTGTTGGGATTCAGTTTATTATTGTTGGTTATTGCTATCGCACTTATAAACAATACCATTCGGCTATCGGTTTATTCCAAACGATTCATCATAAAAAGCATGTTGCTTGTTGGAGCTACGGAGTCATTTATCCGCAGGCCCTTTTTAATAAAAGGAGCTGTTCAAGGGATTTATAGTGCAATCATTGCCCTAATATTGATCAGTGTTATTCTTTACTTTGCCCAACTTGAACTACCGGAATTAATAGACTTTCAGGACACAAACCTTTTTATAAGCCTGATTGTTTTGGTTGTAGTTTCAGGAATCATGATTACCTGGCTTTCAACTTACGCAGCACTTCGTAAATTCCTGAATATGAAAACAGATGACTTGTATTATTAAAAAAAGTTAATTCTTTTTTCATCTCGAAAAATACTGTTACTTTTGAAAAGAAAATTCATAATAATGATAACAAAACACAAATCCATGCAAAAGCAAGCCAAATCAAAACCAACTCATGTTGCCCCAAATAAACAAACAACCGATGATGAATTGGTAACCTTTGCATTTAGCCGACAAAATTATCGATTACTTATTATTGGTGTTGTTTTAATCGCCCTTGGCTTTATTTTCATGATTGGAGGTGGTACAGATGATCCTAATATTTTTAATTATAAAATTTTCAACTTTCAACGCTTAACCTTAGCACCCATTTTAATCCTTGCGGGATTTATCGTTGAAATTTTTGCGATCATGAAACGATCCAAATAATTAAAATCATTATTTTCATAATTCTTCCTCTTAAAAAATTCAAAAAGTGAATTGGTTTGAAGCATTAATTCTTGGTATCATTCAGGGTTTGACAGAATTTTTACCCGTTAGCAGCAGCGGGCATTTAGAACTTGGCAAGGCCCTATTGGGTATTAATGCCGAACGAAGTTTGATTTTCACGGTAATCGTTCATGGGGCCACCGTTTTAAGCACTATCGTCATTTTTTACAGAGATATTTTACAATTGCTAAAGGGCATATTCCGGTTTAAATGGAATGAAGAAACCCAGTATTTTTTTAAAATTATTATTTCGATGATCCCGGTGGTAATTCTGGGATTATTTTTCATGGAAGAAGTTGAAGGCTTTTTTACCGGAAATATTCGCTTTGTAGGCTTCATGTTAATTTTAACATCGATACTGTTAGCATTTACATATTTGAAAAAATCGAACAAACGAACAATAAATTTTTGGGATTCGTTCATTATTGGAATTGCTCAAGCCATAGCTGTTATTCCCGGAATTTCCCGTTCCGGTGCAACAATTGCAACAGGAATACTCCTTGGTAATCGCAAAGAAATAATTGCAAAATTTTCATTTTTAATGGTTTTAATTCCCATTATTGGAGCCAATGCCAAAGATTTATTTTCAAATGAGATGGCTTCCGAATCATCTATTGGTGCAATCCCTTTGTTTATTGGCTTCATGGCCGCTTTCATTACTGGAGCCCTGGCCTGCAAGTGGATGATTAAAATGGTAAGTAAAGGCAATTTAATTTATTTTTCAATCTACTGCTTTGTAATAGGCGTTTTGGCTATTATCTTCGCGGCATGATCGAAGAAATCAAAAAGCAGTCTTTTAATTTTCAGGAAGGAGAAGTATTACTATTTAACAAGCCCTTTGAATGGACCTCTTTTAACCTTGTAAATAGTATCCGTCATCTGTTAAGGCACCATACAGGGATTAAAAAGATTAAAGTCGGGCATGCAGGAACGCTGGATCCACTGGCCACAGGATTACTGATTATATGTACCGGAAAATTCACCAAAAAAATAGATGAATATCAAGGACTGGAAAAAGAATATAGCGGAACTTTCACACTCGGTAAAACTACTCCATCTTTTGATCTGGAAACCGAAATCAATCAAATATTTCCAACAAATCATATTTCAGATTCGTTAATTAAGGTAACTGCAAAAACTTTTATTGGCGAAATTGAGCAAACCCCTCCTGTATTTTCGGCTATTAAAATTGATGGAAAACGAGCTTATTTGTATGCCCGTAAAAAGGAAGAGGTGGTAATCAAATCTAAAATTGTAAAAATCAGTGAATTTGAAATAACAGCAATTGAAATGCCAGTCATTTATTTCCGGATTGTTTGTAGTAAAGGTACTTACATCAGATCACTGGCAAATGATTTTGGCATTAAGATTGAAAGTGGGGCCTACCTTAGCTCCTTAACCCGAACCCGAATTGGTAATTTTAAACTTGAAGATAGCCTTGAAATTAATGATTTTAAAGAAACGTTAATAAAGCTTAAAAATCACCCTGTTTCTTGACAAAACCCCTGTAATTTACTATTTTAGAATGAGGCGCACTTGACTTTGCCTTTTAAATAGCCTACTTTTGCGACCTTTTACTAATACATCTATAAGCACATGAAATTATCTCAATTTAAGTATAATCTACCACCAGAACTGATTGCAAGCCACCCATCCGAAAATAGAGATGAATCAAGATTAATGGTATTAAACCGAAAGAAACAAACCATTGAACATCGAACATTTAAAGATATCCTGGACTATTTTAATGATGGTGACGTTTTTGTTCTTAACAATACCAAAGTATTTCCGGCTCGCTTATATGGCGAAAAAGAAAAAACAGGTGCTAAAATAGAAGTATTTCTACTTAGGGAATTAAACTCCGAGACCCGTCTTTGGGATGTTTTAGTTGATCCGGCGCGTAAAATAAGAATAGGGAACAAACTATATTTCGGAGAAGATGAATCTCTTGTAGCCGAAGTCATTGACAATACAACTTCCCGGGGAAGAACACTCAGGTTTTTATTCGATGGTTCCTATGAAGAATTTAAACAAACTATTTATTCTTTAGGTAAAACTCCTTTACCAAAAATTCATAAAAGAGAAAGTAATCAGATAGATCAGGAACGTTATCAGACAATCTACGCAAAACACGAAGGTGCTGTTGCAGCCCCTACTGCCGGTCTTCACTTTAGCAGGGAATTAATGAAGCGATTAGAGCTGATAGGGGTTTCTTTCGCCGAAGTTACCTTACATGCCGGTTTGGGTAATTTCAGAAATATTGAAGTTGAGGATTTGACCAAGCATAAAATGGACTCAGAGGAAATGAATATTCTTGAAAAAAATTGCAATATTATCAATCTGGCCAAGGAAAACAAAAAAAATGTGTGTGCTGTTGGCACCACTACAATGAAAGCACTTGAATCTTCAGTTTCTATTGCCGGATTTGTGAAACCATATGAAGGATGGACCAATAAATTTATCTTTCCGCCTTACGAGTGTACAGTGGCGAACAGCATGATCAGTAATTTTCATTTACCCCAATCATCAATGATGATGATGGTATCGGCATTTGCCGGTTTCGATTTTTTGAAAAAAGCGTATAAAGAAGCTGTTGATAAGAAGTATAAATTTTTCACCTATGGTGATGCCATGTTAATCCTCTAATAAAAACACCCAATCCCCATAAGCATATGGTGATTTCCTTTTTACTGCATGAGAGAAGCAAGAACCGTAATTATTGTAGCTGGCGGATCAGGACTAAGAATGAAAGACCAGATTCCGAAGCAATTCCTATTGCTTAAAGGCAAACCCATTTTGATGTATAGCCTTGAAATTTTTAAAAAATTTGATCCTGAAATTAACATCATTGTAGTATTGCCGGAATCGCAAATAAAACGTTGGGTGAAGCTATGTTCTGAATTCAAGCTTCAGATAAATCATGAGGTAGTTATTGGAGGAGATACACGGTTCTACTCAGTAAAAAACGGTTTACAGGATATTAAAGATGATGGTTTGGTTGCAATTCACGATGGCGTTCGACCACTTGTTAGCTTACAAACCATACAAAATGCTTTTGAAACGGCCAAATCATTTGGAAATGCAGTTCCGGTTATTGAAGTTAACGAATCTGTTCGCGAACTTACAGAACGCGGGAACCAGATTGTAGATCGTCAAAAATTAAGGTTGATTCAAACACCACAGGTTTTTCAGGTATCTGAAATCAAAAAAGCCTACGATTTGTCATATCAAAGCAGTTTCACTGATGATGCAAGTGTTTATGAGATGATTGAAGAACCTATTTATCTTACCGAAGGAAACTGGGAAAATATCAAAATTACACGCCCTGTTGATTTAATAATTGCAGAATCCATATTAAATGCCAGCCAAACTGAATAATATTTCATTAAATGTTTTATTACATTTGATCTTTTAACCAGGTTAATTATAATATTTTGAAATCAGAACGCATTATTATCGGAATTGATCCGGGAACCAATATTTTAGGTTATGGTATTATTTTATGCACCGGCAATAAAATGAGTTTGATTGAAATGGGTGTATTAAAACTGGGAAATCATGCTAATCATGCCTTAAAACTAAAATCGATCTTTGAAGAATTGTCTGTGTTAATAGATCAACATCATCCGGATGAAATGGCTATAGAAGCTCCTTTTTTTGGTAAGAATGTGCAATCAATGTTAAAATTAGGGAGGGCTCAGGGGGTTGCAATGGCTGCCGGTTTGGCTAAGGGGCTCCCTATTTTCGAGTATTCGCCAAAAAAAATCAAACAATCAATTACCGGTAAGGGCAATGCCTCAAAAGAACAGGTAGCTGCGATGTTGCAAAATATATTACATATCAAAGAAACACCAAAATACCTGGATGCAACGGATGCTCTGGCTGCTGCAGTTTGTCATTATTTTCAAAGAGAAAATTCAGGAGGAGCAGAATCATATTCTGGATGGAAAAGTTTTATCGCCAAAAATCCGAAAAGAGCAATTCGTTAATTTGAAAATTTGAAGATGTGCTAATAATAAATTAAAACGTATTGCAACAATTGTATTCCCATTGTATATCAACTGTATTACTACTGAATAACATATGATTAGAAGGGATTTGAACAAACATCTATTTCCCAAATTCAATCAATAAGCATCTACATCAACTTCTGATAAGCTTGCCACCAGCGGTCCGGAATGTCATTATCGCAGGCAATCTGATAATCATGGTAAGAACAAGGAATCATATGATGCCGTTTGAATTTTACCTTGTTCTGGGATCGGATAGGCACTTCCATCCACCAACGATCACTTTTTTTGCTTTTGTAAAAAACCAAATCATCCTTCTCTCCTGCAATAGCTACGTGATATTTTACAAATTGTCGTTTATCTTTATGCGGAAATTCATCTTTTCTGTTATAAAATCCATCCACAAAATACCAAATCATTTGAGCTACCAAATGTGCAGTCTGACCATGATTATCAAACTCCGGATTCATTTCGTAGAAACCAATTGAAGTTAATTTATCGCTCATTCCGGCATATCTAGCAATCTGACAAGCTTCTTCACCATAAAATCCGTTTGGTGCTACATTTTTATTTCCGGGGGCATCTGAATGCCGAATAGCAGAAATATCAAAACTGACCAAATCTGCATTACGAACAATGGGTTCCACTTCATCAATTTTTGATCTTACAAACCCAAGACGATAGGCATCAAAGAACAAATTTTTCATCAACTCAATAGCATCCTGATCGACAAAATAAGTTTGATAACCTATGTTTGAGAAATTAAAAAGATAATTGGGCTGATGCAAAATAATTTTACTCAGATAAGATTGTGAGCTCATTTCCTGTTCTGTTTTCCCCAAATCGAAAATCGGATCAATTGCCACAATATTTATAATCTGACCCAAATCCTCGTAAGCCTGATAATTGGCATAGGTTAAATCCTGGCCCCCACCAATAATTACCGGTACTATGTTTTGTTTCAATAATTCTTTAACAACACTGCTCAAAGCAAAGTAAGTGTCTTCAATGGTATGCCCACTTTTTATATTGCCCAAATCAACCAATCTGGTTTTATAGGCTCCTTCATATAATTGATAAAAATATTTTCTAATCTGGTCTGGAGCTGCTGCACAGCCTTTATTTCCAACGGTATTACGATCTTCCAGCACCCCAATGATGGCTATATCAAAATCTTTTAATTCGGGGAAACTTCGGTTTTTTATATAAGCATTTACCACATCTCCAAGGCGTCTTCGACTGGCTTTATCGGCAAATTCGTAACCTGATAAATCGATGGGGTTTAAATATAGATCGATGTCCATAACGTAGATTTAGATATTCGATATTTTATAATTAATAAAAATACAGTAGATATACGCTTGACATACAATCGTAATACTATTGTTGATAATTATGAATAAAAATAATCTTTCATTGGCACATCAACAAATTAGCTAATCAAATTTTATTTTTTCTTTCTAACAAATTTCTTTTTAGGAGCATTTTTAGGATCTTCTGAAATTTTGATACAATCTTCAAGTGTTAATTCTTCCGGGATTACTCCTTTGGGAATTTTGAAGTTTTGTTTCTTAATTGAAATATAGGGCCCGTATCTCCCTACAAGTACCTTTACATCCTTATTTTCTTTGAACTCCTTAATGACACTTTCACGAACTTTCTGTTTTTTTAGCTCAATAATTTCAATGGCACGTTCAAGATCAATACTTACCGGATCGTCAGTTTTATCAAGTGAATAGAATAATTTTTCATGCGTAATATAAGGACCAAATCTTCCAATTGCAGCTTTAACTTCTGCTCCTTGATATTCGCCAAGTAATCTTGGAAATTTGAAAAGTTCCAAAACTTCTTCAATGGTTATATCATCTATACTTTGATCCTTTTTTAACCCTGCAAACTTAGGTTTCTCTTCACTTTCAGATTCTCCTATCTGCGCCATAGCGCCGTAACGCCCAATTTTAACATAAATATTTTGACCACTTACAGGATCAATTCCTAATAGTTTTTCTCCACTAAATTTTTTCGAGTTTTCCTGAGTGTTTTCAATTTTTGAATGGAAGGGGCCATAGAAATCGCTGATCATGCTATTCCAGACTTTTTTTCCGGCTGCAATTTCATCAAATTCCAATTCAACACTGGCTGTAAAATTAAAATCCATTATGTCTTCAAAATATTGCATTAAGAATTGGGTAACCAAAATTCCGATATCCGTCGGGAACAGTTTTGATTTTTCGAAACCTGTATTTTCTTTTTTTACAACTGCTTTAATTTCGCCACTCTTCAGTTGTATGCAATTATATTTACGTTCTACTCCTTCACGATCCTCCCTAACAACATATTCTCTTTTTTGGATGGTTGAAATGGTTGGTGCATAGGTAGATGGCCTGCCAATTCCAAGCTCTTCCATTTTTCTTACCAAAGAAGCCTCGGTATATCTTGCCGGATGTTGCGTAAATCGTTCTTCACCATTAATTTCTTTGTACTTTAACTTATCTCCGGTTTTTAATGGAGGTAAAACGTCTTCATGCTCTTGTCCATTTTCATCATCTGTTGATTCCATATAGAGTTTCAAGAATCCATCAAACTTGATAACTTCACCTTTAGCAACAAATTTTTCATTGTGATTAGAGATTTCAATATCTACATTGGTTTTTTCAAAAACGGCATCACTCATTTGTGAAGCAACCGTTCTTTTCCAAATCAAATCATATAATCGCTTCTGCGATGAATCACCATCAATACCTGATTGATTCAAATAAGTGGGTCGAATGGCTTCGTGTGCTTCCTGCGCTCCTTTTGATTTGGTTTTGTATTGTCGGATTTTTACATACTCTTCTCCATAAAGCTTGGTAATTTCATCCTTAGCCATGGCAATTGCCATCCCAGATAAATTTACCGAGTCGGTTCTCATATAAGTAATCCTCCCCGATTCGTAAAGTTGCTGAGCAACACGCATGGTATTGGCAACCGAAAAACCAAGTTTACGACTTGCTTCCTGTTGTAAAGTAGAAGTCGTAAATGGTGGAGCGGGCGATTTTTTACCCGGTTTCTTCTCTACCGATTTTACGGTAAAGAATGCATCCTTGCATTTTTCTAAAAACTTGGCAACTTCTTCTTTGCTCTCAAATCTTTTAGGGACTTCGGCACTAAATTGTATTGTTTTATCTTTAATCAATACTTCAAAAATGCCAATTACCCGATAATTGGATGTGACTACAAAATTTTTAATCTCTTCCTCGCGATCAACAATCAATCTTACGGCTACCGATTGAACCCGGCCGGCCGATAAGGATGGTTTTACTTTTTTCCAAAGTAGTGGTGACAACTCAAACCCAACCAAGCGGTCAAGTACCCTTCGCGCCTGTTGAGCATCGACAAGATGTTTATCAATTTTTCGCGGATTTTGAATGGCTTCAGTGATGGCAGTTTTTGTAATTTCGTGAAAAACAATCCGCTGTGTTTTTTTATCTTCAAGATTCAGTGCATTGAATAAATGCCAAGAAATGGCCTCTCCTTCGCGGTCCTCATCTGATGCAAGCCAAACCATTTCAGCTTCTTTCGCTAATTTCTTTAATTCTGTAACTATCTTCTTCTTATCCGAAGAAATTTCATAACTTGGAATAAATCCATTCTCAATATCTACCCCAAGATTCTTCTTTGCTAAATCCATAACATGCCCAAAACTCGACTTTACAAGAAATTCTTTTCCTAAAAATCCTTCAATCGTTTTGGCCTTTGCCGGTGATTCAACAATAACTAAATTTTTCGCCATCTTCCTTCTTATCTGATAATGATTTATATAAATTGTGTTGCAAAAGTAAGACAAATAAAAACTTCAAACCCTAATAGTATGTTGTAAAAATAAATTTAGAGTTCTGATTTCCATAGATATTTTAATTATTTTTGCACTTCTTAATACATACTAAATACTTGATTATAAATAAAATCAACTAAGTGGGAGAGTTTAATGATCGACAATAATACAAAAAAAATTTATATAGAAACTTATGGTTGCCAAATGAATTTTTCGGATAGCGAAATCGTTGGCTCCATAATGACCGATCATAATTATGCAACAACTGATAAAATTGAATTGGCTGATATTATCCTAATCAATACTTGCTCAATACGCGACAACGCTGAACAAAGGGTTAGAAAAAGAATTACCGTTTTAGCTAAATTAAAGAAAAAACAGCCAAATCTAAAAATTGGCATCATTGGTTGCATGGCCGAAAGATTAAAATCACAGCTATTGGAAGAAGAAAAAGATGTTGATATCATTGCCGGTCCTGATGCTTATCGTGATTTACCTCAACTGATGGATTCTGTTGAAAACGGACAAAAGGCAATCAATGTTTTGTTATCTTCCGAAGAAACTTATGGCGATATTCGCCCTGTTCGTTTAGATCCAAATAAAATTTCTGCATTTATTTCGATTATGCGTGGCTGCCAAAACTTTTGCTCTTATTGTGTAGTGCCGTTTACCCGCGGAAAAGAAAGAAGCCGGAATCCGGAAACCATCATCAATGAAGCCAGGGAATTATTTGAACTTGGATATCGTGAAGTTACACTGCTTGGTCAAAACGTTAATTCTTATAACTGGGATGAAAACGGTCAAATGAGTTTCCCCGACTTACTTCAAAAAATTGCAGAAATTAATCCTTTACTTCGAGTTCGGTTTGCCACCTCACACCCTAAAGATATTTCGGATGAGCTGATCCAAACCATAGCAAAGTATCCGAATATTTGTAATAATATTCACTTACCTGTTCAATCGGGTAGCAGTCGAATATTGAAATTGATGAACCGGAAATATGACCGTGAATGGTATTTGGATCGGATTGCCAGTATTAAAAAACACATTCCTGATTGCGGTTTGTCAACTGATATGATCAGTGGCTTTTGCAGCGAAACTGAAGAAGATCATCAACAAACCCTTTCGTTAATGGAGGCAGTTGGTTATGATTATGCCTTCATGTTTAAATATTCCGAACGACCCGATACGCTTGCAGCAAAAAAATTCAAGGATGATGTTCCTGAAGAGGTGAAAAGCAGGCGTTTGGCCGAAATAATTGACCTTCAACGCAAATTATCACATCAAAGTAACAAAAAAGATCTTGGTTTAACCTTTGAGGTATTGGTAGAAGGGTTTTCAAAAAAATCAGAGGAACAATTATCCGGTCGCAATAGTCAGAACAAGATGGTTGTTTTTCCGAAAATGAACTACAAAAAGGGTGATTACGTTCAGGTTAAAATTGATCGTTGTACTGCCGCAACCTTAATTGGAGAAGCAATATTGTGAGTTGTGTAATTTGAATTTAAGTGAATATCCAGAACAATCGTATTACAATGTATTATTATTGTATAACAATTGAATACTACTGATTTGCCAATTCAGATATAAATCTGACTATGTTAACTCTATTCTAAACATCCAACAATGCTGTCGTCAGGTTATCAAATTTATGATGATAATCTTCCATCGATCTTCGGATAATTTCATGGGCTTCATCAATTCCAAAAGTGTGCGTTATTTCAACATCTCTTGGGTTGCCAGGCAAATCCTTATAGGTTAAAAAATAATGTTTAAGCCGATCGAGTACCAACGAAGGACAATCCGTAATGTCCTTGTAATTTCCATAAACCGCATCATTATTTAGTACGGCAATAATTTTATCATCCGATTCATTTCCGTCAATCATTCGAAACCCACCAATGGGCCTGGCCATTACAAGAATATCTCCATGTACGATTTGTTTTTCGGTAAGTACACAAATATCAATCGGATCATCATCTCCTTTAATATTTTTTCTACCGGTTTTTTCCATACAAAAATCTGCAGTGCGCATTGAGCTAAAGGTCTGTGGAATAAATCCATAAAGTGCAGGCACTGTATTTGAGTATTTTTGTGGACGATCAATCATCAAATACCCGGTTTTTTTATCAACCTCATATTTAACGGTGTCAGTTGTCACCATTTCGATAAAACAGGTTAAAACCTCAGGTGCATCCTTTCCAATATCTACCCCATGCCATGGGTGCGATTTATACCTCAACCCCATTAATCTTCCGATTGGATCCATCAATTTGTTCGACATTTTTTTTGTTTTAAATATTATGGTGCAAAATTACGTATTTATTATCTGTAAACTACAATGATGCTTGATTAGAAAAAGGAAGAATAATTGGCTTTCAAATCAAAATTGAATAGACATGCAATGGCCTTTGGAAGAAATTCCTTCAGAGACAAAAATAAATTTTATACAATTGCCAGAGGATCAATTTTTGAAACTCAAAGCCACTTATTTTATGGCTAAAAAGCAAGTTGTTTTCAGGAAAATTACGTTCTAAAATGTATTAATTCCTATAACCAATTAATCTTTGACATTAACAAGATTATGAAATCTCTTTCTCAACCTTCCTTAACCTCATCCTCAATCATTATCTTTTCACTACATTTGCACTTCAAAATAAAGCCTAAAACAATACAATGAACAGTTATAATTTAACCAACCTACGTCAACTCGAGGCAGAATCAATTCACATTATCCGTGAAGTGGCAGCCGAATTTGAGAACCCTGTAATGCTTTATTCTATAGGTAAAGACTCTTCAGTAATGGTTCGCCTTGCTGAAAAAGCTTTTGCACCGGGTAAAGTACCATTTCCGTTAATGCATATCGATTCCAAATGGAAGTTCAGGGAAATGGTTGAGTTTCGAGATAAATATGCTAAAGAAAAAGGTTGGGATTTGATTGTTCACTACAATAAAGAAGGATTTGAAACAGGGGTGGGGCCATTCACCCATGGGAGTAAAGTTCATACCGATATAATGAAGACTCAGGCCTTATTGGCCGGGCTTGATAAATATGGTTTCGACGCTGCTTTTGGTGGTGCTCGTCGCGATGAAGAAAAATCAAGAGCTAAAGAGCGGATTTATTCTTTTCGCGATCGTTTTCACCAATGGGACCCCAAAAACCAACGTCCTGAATTATGGAATGTTTATAATGCCAAAGTACATAAAGGTGAATCGATTAGGGTGTTCCCAATTTCAAACTGGACCGAATTGGATATCTGGCAATACATCCGTTTGGAAAATATCCCAATTGTTCCATTGTATTTTGCAAAAGAAAGGCCTATTGTTGAATATAACGGAGCAATGATTCTGGTTGATGACGATAGAATGCCAAAAGAATTGGCTGAAAAAGCAAAAATGCGCACGGTTCGATTTAGAACTCTGGGTTGCTATCCATTAACCGGTGCTGTAAAATCAGACGCAGATACCATTGAAAAAATTGTGGAAGAGATGATGACTACCACTGTATCAGAGCGAACAACACGGGTCATCGATTTTGATCAGGAAGGAAGCATGGAGCAGAAAAAGAGGGAGGGATATTTCTAGTTACCCTGCCTGCGGCAGGCAGGTGGTTACTTGTTTCTCGTTAGTTAAAAGACATGGGAAGTTATAAAGAACTTGAAATATATGATTTAGCTTTCAAATTGGCCATTGAGGTTCATACCTTAAGTTTAGAATTGCCATCTTTTGAAAAGTATGAACAAGGAAGTCAAATAAGAAGATCTTCAAAAAGCATCAAAGATCAGATTGCTGAAGGTTATGGAAGAAAGAAATATAAAGCTGATTTTATTAAATTTTTAACTTATGCTCAAGCTTCGTGTGATGAATGTTCGTGCCAAATTGAAATGATAATTCAACTATACCCCGAAAATGAAAAATGGGCTGAATTATATAAAGAATTTGATCTTCTAGGCAAAAAGATCAATCGTTTTATTCAATATGTCGAACAAAACTGGAAAACCTAACGAGTAACCAGAATCTAGCAACCAGCAACATTTTATTTAAAGAACCGAATTTAGAAAATAATGACAAACTCTGTAAACATCGACATAAAAGCATTCCTCGATCAGGATGAGAAAAAGGATCAATTAAGACTATTAACAGCAGGTTCTGTTGATGATGGTAAATCAACCCTTATTGGTCGTTTATTATTCGACAGTAAGAAAATTTATGATGATCAGCTTTCAGCCTTGGAACGCGATAGTAAGCGTATGGGTCATGCCGGTGGCGATATTGATTATGCTTTATTATTGGATGGATTGAAAGCCGAGCGCGAACAGGGAATTACAATTGATGTTGCCTATCGTTATTTTTCAACCAATAAACGAAAATTTATTATCGCCGATACACCAGGGCACGAACAGTATACCCGAAATATGGTTACGGGTGCTTCTACTGCCAATTTAGCTATTCTATTGGTTGACGCACGCACAGGAGTAATTACACAAACCAAACGCCACACTTATATTGTTTCCCTTTTAGGCATAAATCACATTGTGGTTGCAATTAATAAAATGGATTTGGTTGAATACAGTCAGGAGAAATATGATGAAATCTGTGCCAGCTATAAAAATTTCATTACCGGATTAAATATTCCTGATATCAATTTTATTCCAATCTCGGCTCTGAAAGGCGATAATGTGGTCGATAAATCTCACAACATGGATTGGTATCATGGAAAATGTATGCTTGAGTTTTTAGAGACCGTTCATGTTGGAAGCGACCGCAACTTCGAAGATTTGCGATTTCCGGTACAATTTGTAAACCGCCCAAGTTTGGATTTCCGGGGATTTTCAACCACCATAGCATCAGGAGTAATCAAAAAAGGAGACACCATTAAAGCATTGCCTTCTGGTCAAACTTCTGTGGTAACAAACATTTTTGGAACAGCCGGAGAGCAGGAAGAAGCATTTCCTCCGCAAGCGATAACCATTACCCTGGCCGATGAAATTGATATTTCAAGAGGCGAGATGATTGTTCATCCTGATAATATGCCACGTACCGAACGTCATTTTGAAGCCATGCTTGTTTGGATGGACGAGAAACCGATGAATCCAAATACCCAGTTTTACATAAAACATACAACCAATACAACCAAAGCCAGATTCGATCAGATTAAATACAAGGTAGATGTAAACACCATGGAAAAATCTGAAATCGGTCATTTGGAATTAAACGAAATCGGAAGGGTTGTTCTTACTACCGTAAAACCTTTATTTTTTGATCCGTATAAAAAAAATCGTGAAACGGGCTCCTTCATTTTAATTGATCCCATAAGCCATAACACCTGTGCCGTAGGAATGATCATTGATAAATTACATGATAAAGATTTGCCGTCTCGAATCACTGATCGCGAAAAAGAAATGATTATCAAGGGCCAGGCTTTAATTTCTATAGAAGAAAGACAACAAAAACTCAACCAAAAAGCTGCCACACTCTGGATTACAGGCTTACATGGCTCAGGCAAAAATAACCTTGCCTATAAACTCGAACATAAATTATTTGAGCAAGGAGCTTCGGCAGTATTAATGGACGGAAGTACTGTCAGATCAGGCTTATCAAAAGAACTTGACTATTCTCCTGCTGATCGTGCCGAACATTTGCGTCGTGTTGCTGAAGTTTGTAAAATTTTAAATGATCAGGGAATTATTGTAATCTGTTCGTTCATCTCCCCAAAAGAAATTATTCGCCAACAAATTGCTGATATTATCGGCAAAGAAAAATTCCATCTAATTTATATGGATGCAGATCTCGATTTTTGCAAAAATCATAAACCTGAATTTTATAAAAAAGTAGAAGAGGGAATGCTCTTGCACGTTCCCGGGATTAATGAACCATTTGAAATTCCGGAAAATGCAAATCTAGCGCTTGATCCGGAGGAAGAAGAAAGCAATGTACAGGAAATTCAAAATTATTTGAAAGAAAAGAAAATATTCCCGTTGGGATAACAACAACGGAAAAAGAAGCTGTCTGTTGGCTTTTTACTATATTTGTATCCATCCTAAAAAATGATGAGTGTTAACTTAAATGAATATGTATATGAAAAAGATTTTTTTTGTTTTTAGTTTGGTTTTGGCTTTAACAATCCATACCACTACCAATGCTTGTACCAATTATTTAATTACAAAAGGGGCCTCTGTTGATGGATCAACCATGATTTCTTATGCAGCGGATTCACATGTTCTCTATGGTGAATTATATCATTGGCAAGCAGCCACCTGGCCAGAGGGAAGCATGTTGGATATTTACGAATGGGATACCGGTAAATATCTTGGCAAAATAAAACAAGCCAAACAAACCTATAATGTAGTAGGTAACATGAACGAATTCCAGGTAGCCATAGGCGAAACAACTTATGGCGGCCGATCTGAATTGGCTAGCCAAACAGGTGCGATCATGGATTATGGAAGTTTGATTTATATCGCTCTTCAACGTTCAAAAACTGCTCGTGAAGCGATCAAAATTATTGCTGATTTAATGGACGAATATGGATATGCCAGTAGCGGAGAATCTTTTTCGGTAGCTGATAAAAATGAAGTTTGGATCATGGAATTGATCGGTAAGGGTGAAGGCGAAAAAGGTGCTGTTTGGGTTGCCATGCGTATTCCCGACGGATATGTATCCGGTCATGCCAATCATGCCCGAATTACCACTTTCCAGTACCAAAAAGAAAATAAATGGAACGACCCAAATGCAATTATTTTCAATGCTAAAGATGTAGTTTCATTTGCAAAGCGTAAAAACTTTTATATTGGAGAAGATAAAGATTTTAATTTTTCAGAAGTATATGCACCGGTTGATTTTAGCGGAGCCCGTTTTTGCGAAATCCGTGTATGGAGTATGTTTAACAAGGTTGCTGATGGAATGGATAAATACTGGGATTATGCTAAAGGGATGGTTGAAAACCCAAAAGCCCACAAAGAAGGTGAACCTTTTGTAAAAGAAAATTTTGCTTCAAATCGTATGCCTTTATGGATCAAACCAAAAGCCAAAGTTTCGGTTCATGATATGATGATGTTTATGCGCGATCATTTAGAAGGAACCGAATTAGACATGAGTCTTGATGTCGGAGCAGGTCCTTTTAATGTACCCTACAGATGGAGACCCATGACTTGGGAAGTTGACGGAATTGCGTATTGTAATGAAAGAGCCACAGCTACTCAGCAAACCGGATTTTCTTTTATTTCACAATCCCGATCGTGGTTACCTGACGAAGTCGGAGGAATCATTTGGTTTGGTGTTGACGATGCAGCCAGCTCAGTTTATATTCCTATGTACTCAAGTATTACTAACGTACCTGAAACTTTTGCCGTTGGCAATGGTGCAATGATGGAATGGTCTGATAATTCAGCATTTTGGGTATTTAATCAAGTAACCAACTTAGCATATACGCGTTACAAAAATATACATCCTGAAGTTGCCGATGCACAGCTTGCTTATGAGATGGAATTTATAAAAAACACCCCTGCTATTGATGCCGGAGCATTAGAATTATTAAAGACAGATAAAAATGCAGCGGTTGCATTCTTAACCAATTACTCCGTAAACCAAGGTGATCGTGTAACTTATGGATGGAAGAAATTATATCAATATCTTTTCATGAGATATATGGACGGGAACATAAAAACCGATAGGCCTGTTCCCCCTGGATATAAATACTATACGCCGAAGGTTGAACAACCCGGTTATGGTGAAGAATATTATAAAAAAGTAGTGGAAGGAACCGGAGATAAATTAAAAGTAATAGGTAGTGGTCATTAATAAAACAGTACTTAAAATATCAAAAAAGGAGCTAAAAAATTGGCTCCTTTTTTAATTTCTAATAAACGATTTATCAGCGATAATCCGTTTAAATGGATTGTTGATGGGTATTTTATCTGCTTTGAATGGTAAAAATTCCATTTTTTTATTATATTTGCCTTTCACACATATTTATTTCAAAATATTTTATTAATATTCATAAAATATTTATAAGAACCCAAATTAAACTAATTATATAAATTGAAAAACAATAATTATGAGTCCACAAACTGAAAATCAAAAAGGCGGAATGGTGTTTAAAGTATTGACCATCGTTTTTGCTGTTGCCATTGCCGCATTAATCTTCTGGTCGTTGAGTACCAAAAAAGAATTAAACGGTCTTTTGGTAGAAAAAGAAAACCTAAGGTTAGAACTTAAGGCTGAGCTTGATCAACTTATGACACAACACAATCAGTTAAAAGCTGAAAATGAAACCCTTTCCGCAACTTTAAGCGAAAAAGATCTTCTTATTCAGGAGAATGCCAAACAAATTGAAGAGGGATTAAAATACAAATGGAGTTATTTTAACATCAAAAAACAGCTTACTGCTCTTCAGGAAGTTGCCAAAGGTTATGAGGCAAAAATTGAAGATTTAAAGTTACAGAATCAAAATTTGATCGATGAAAATACTGAGGTGAAAGGTCAATTAGGAGCAGAGCAACAAAAAACTTCGGAATTAACAGTAATCAAAAATCAACTTACCGAAAAAGTAGAGATCGCAACCATTCATAAAACCTATGAGGTTTCAGCAATTGGTATCAGGGCTAAATCAAGCGGAAAAGAGGTTATAACTGATAAATCGAAAAGAGTAGATAAAATCAAAGTTTGTTTTACACTTGCTGAAAATGCACTTATACAAGCAGGCAATTGTGATATTTATATTCGTATCGCTCAGCCTGATAATGCTATTTTAACTCCAGATATGGGTGATGCATATGCATTTGATTATAATGGTGAAAAACTACAATATTCGATCAAGACCGTTGTAAATTACGAAAATCAAACAACCGATGTTTGTTGTTATTGGAACAAAGTTGATGAACAAGAACTTGCTACCGGAACTTATCAGGTTGATATTTACCATGGAAATTCAGTGATCGGCCATGGTTCATTAATGCTGAAATAAGAAATGTAATTTAATTTTAAAAAGGCCGTGAAATTTCACGGCCTTTTTATTTATTATTATGATTTGTAATAAAACTATTTAATTATTTTCTTCCAAAATCAGCTGGAATTTCGCCCCAGGAATCAGTTTCCCATTTTAATATGGGGTTTGGATATTCATTATTAATCAACCATAAAATGCCGCGATCAACCATTTCAAATAATGGTTCTGTGATGGCATTTCTTTCAAGGTTTGTTTTTATTTTTTTATCCCTTACCCATTTCATGGCAGTCACCGAATCGGTGTAAATCGGAATATCAAGATTTCTCTTTTTTAAAAATGCTAACCCATGAACAATAGCCAAAAATTCACCCAGGTTAACTGTTCCTTCTTCAAATGGTCCGAGATGGAATAATAATTTTCCGGTTGCAGTTTCAACACCTTGGTATTCTAATTTTCCAGGATTGCCACTACATGCGGCATCTACCGAAATCGTATTCATCAAAGGTTTTTTCAAAGTCTTTTTTGATTTTGTACCGGCATTGGCTTTGCCGATGTATAAGCCGGGTTTGCTTGCAAAAGCCCTTATGGCATTGGTTTCACTTTCGAAGGATTTATATAGTGCACCTGTGAAATTTTCTATTTGCATCTTACAATCGTCCCAATGCTCATAAACACCGGGGTTTTTGCCTTTCCACACCACATAATACTTTTTTTTTGGCATTATGTTTTTATTTTAAAATCTTTAAAACAGTAATCTTATCTAACTGAAGTTGATTTCTAAGCCCGGCAAGATTTTCAAATTTTACCTCATCCCTAATTCTATCAATAAAAAAGATAGTGATGCTTTCGTCATAAATTTCCTTGTCAAAATCAAAAATATTTACTTCAATGGTCAGCTCGCTATGCATAACAGTAGGCCTCAAGCCAATGTTTCCCATTCCTTTGTAAATTTTTCCATCATGAGCCACCTTACATGCATACACGCCATTAGCCGTTACCAGTTTGTACTCATCCTCCAATTCAATATTTGCTGTAGGAAATCCAATGGTTCGACCAATTTTTTGCCCACGAACAACCTTACCTGTAATTGAATATTCGTATCCGAGTAATGTGTTCGCAATTTTAATTTTCCCTTCATTGAGTGCTCTACGGATTTTTGTTGAGCTGATGGCAATATTCTCTACATTTTGTGCAGCGAGTTTTTCAACTACAAATCCATGTTTATGACCCAAATCATAAAGTGTCGAAAAATCACCAAGACGATTTTTCCCGAAATGATGGTCGTAACCAATAATTAACTTTTTGGTTTTAATTTTATCAACAAGATATTCTTTGATAAATGTCGCTGAGTTTAATCTGGAAAAATCACGGGTAAAATTAACAATGATTAAATGATCAACTCCTGCAAGTTCAAGCAGTTCTACTTTTCGTTTTTGGGTATTTATAAACTTAAGATCTTTACTATCGGAATGCAAAACCAGTCGGGGATGGGGATAAAACGTAATTACAACTGTTTCACCATCATATTTTTCCGCGTTAACCCTCATCAACTCGAAGATTTTTTGATGTCCAAGATGCACCCCATCAAATGTTCCAATTGTAACTATTGGATTTTTAACATCCTTGAATTCATCAATATGATTATATATTTTCACGCCAGTTAAATTCCATTAAATCAACACTCTTTTCACAAAAAAATCTCTTCAAAAGATTGATTTTTTTTGGCAAAAATACTATATTTAACCTGTTAATTGAGAAAATCATTTAATTTTTATTATGGCAAACACAATAAGGACGAGCCTTAAAAGGCTATTCCTTCTATTTACAGTGATTTGCTCCCCGCTTTTTATTTTTGCTCAAATTTCCGAAGATTTCTCTGACGGAGATTTTATGTATAATCCGGAATGGTTTGGCGATATTAACCGATTTATTATTAATGAAAATGGCAGATTGCAGCTTAAAGCAATTGAGGCTGGCTCTGCTGTACTTTATACCAAGAATGCTTGTTCGGTAAATTGTGAATGGCAATTTTATATACGCCTGTCCTTTAGTCCATCAGCAAATAATAATGCCCGGGTTTATCTGGCAGCCGATAATGCAGATTTACGCGGGGATTTGAACGGATATTTCTTGCAATTTGGAGAAGCTGGTTCTGGTGATGCTATAGAACTTTTCCGACAAAACGGGCAAAATCTGACGTCCATTTGCAGGGGTACAGAATCAAAAATCGCAACTTCATTTGAAATGCGAATCAAGGTACAGCACCTACACAATGGCAATTGGAACATTTATTCCGATTTATTAAAAGGCGAAGGTTTTGTTCTTGAAACATCAGGATTTGACAGCAAAACAATTACGTCTAATTATTTTGGAATTTTATGCACCTATACCAATAGTAATTCCGAAAAATTTTATTTTGACGATATCCTTATAGTTTCATTAAATGACCCGGCTCCGATTGACAGTATTCCTCCTCAAATACTAAATTTCAATTGTAATACAAATACAGAACTTGAGCTTACTTTTTCTGAACACATTTCTGAAGAAAGTGGTTTTAATACTTTTAATTATCTTGTTAACAATGAAGCTGGAAATCCGGAAACTATTGAATTATCCGAAAATAATACGAAAACCACCCTTCATTTCACCCATCCTTTTGAAAATGGTAAAATGCATACACTCTCCATAAAGAATATTTCCGATACTTCATATAACCAGATGAAAGATACCATTTTAAACTTTTTATTTTTTGAAGCGTCGGCGCTTGATATTGTGATTAACGAAATATTGGACGATCCTGCTCCTTCTGTTGAGTTGCCCGAATTTGAATACATTGAACTTTTTAACACGACCGCTTTCGAAATTGATCTTAATGGATGGATGCTTCAAATCAATGATAAAACCCAAAAATTTGAGAATTGTATTTTACCTCCTCATGGCTATCTCATCCTCTGTAACCATTCAGCGAAAGGAGTACTTTCTGATTTTGGACCGGTTTATTCTTTTTCGAGTTTTTTATTACCAAATGCAGGATCAAAACTTTCACTTATAAACCATAAAGGCTTGTTCATTTGTTCATTCAACTACAATAAAACCGATTTTAAGAATGATGAAAAGGAAAACGGAGGATGGTCAATAGAACAAAAAGATTATAGCAGCACATGCCTGGGAGTTGACAATTGGGCTTATTCAAGTAATACTTTGGGGGGAAGTCCCGGAGGTCAAAATTCAATTTCAGAAAATTATAAACCTAAACCGGAAATTATCTCGTTCGAAGTTATAAATGATACCACCCTTCAGCTGATTTTCGCAAACACCATGGATACCGAATCCATCGAAAATCCTCTTAATTTTAAAATTATTGAAAGCGGTAAAACCCCGGTTCGGAGTAAGATAGAGGATCTGAACCATAAATTAATTGTGCTTATTTTTTCTGAAAGATTTTCAAAAAATAATTTTTACACTTTAGAAATATCATCCCGTTTACAAAATTGTCTTGGTTTAAATTTAGCAAATGATCATTTTTTCACCTTTGGGATTCCTGATGAAATTGAAATTAATGACATTGTTATCAATGAAATATTGTACCAGCATTTGAATAATGGTGAAGAATACATTGAAATTTATAACCGTTCCGAAAAAATATTGAATATCGCTGATTTGGAAATTTGCTTAATCAAAGAAAAATCATTCCCACAACCTGCAGATACGACCTGCAAGGGGGTTTTGGATCATTCACGACTAATAAATCCTTCAACTTATTTAGTACTTACACGATCACCCGAAAAGGTGCTTGAACAATATGATACCCCTAACCCCGAAAATTTTATTACAGTAGCCGAAATGCCAAGGCTAGTTAATGATGGTGGAACAATAGGAATCATAAATCAAAAGGGCGTTTATTTAGATCGGGTTGCATACGATGAAGAAATGCATTCTCCCATGTTAAATTATACCGAAGGAGTTTCTCTTGAAAAAATTCATTTTAACCTTTCCGGGCTTGAGAAATCCAATTGGCATTCTGCATCATTTGCTGTTGGCTTTGGAACCCCGGCTTATCAAAATTCCCAATTCTTATCTTTAGAAAATGCCGAAACACCCATTACTGTTTCGCCCCATGTTTTCACCCCCGATAATGATGGCCGTGACGATTTGCTTAAAATTGAATATCAGTTGGAAAAGGCCGGTTACACTGCCAATGTGATTATTTTCAGTGCAGAAGGCATTAAAGTAAAGCAGCTCGTTAACAATGAATTATTAGGAACTCAAGGCGCCTTTTTTTGGAACGGCACTGATGAAAATTCGGAAAAAATGCCACGTGGAATTTATATTGTATTTGTTGAACTTTTTGATTTGAACGGAAATATTAAACATTATAAACAAACTGCTGTGTTGGGTGAAAGATTTTAAATTGCAGCAAAAGCCAATGCGGCAACATTAAGCTTTACATTTTCTATTTGCAACAAATGTTGGGAAGCCGCTTCGATGGTGGCACCGGTTGTAATTACATCATCAACCAATAAAATATGTTTGTTTGCAAGAGCTGTGGAATTTGGAGCTTCAAAAATATCCTTCACATTTTCCCATCTTTTATATTTACTTTTTTTTGTTTGGGTTTCCGAAAATTTGATCCTGCTCAACAGATCACTTCTTACCGGAATATCAAGAACATTAGAAATTCCATTGGCAAATACTTCACTTTGATTGAACCCTCGTTTTTTTAATTTTAAAGGGTGCAATGGAATGGGGATAAGGTAATCAATTGATTTTATCCAATCTGTCTGCATGAGTTCATTGGCATAAAGCTCCCCCAGAAAAAACCCAATTTCCTTTTTGTTTTTATATTTAAACTCATGGATAAGTCGTTGCACCATTCCGCCCTTGCTAAACCTTAAAAAGGTGGCTGCATGGGATATGTTGACCCTACCGAAAAACAGTTCCTGTACCGGGTTGTTTGCATCTAAATGATAATTGGTTTTTGGTAGTTTATAAAAACAGACCGTACACAATATTTTTTCTCCCACGAGTAATGCGTTTCCACATATAGGGCATACTTCAGGGTAAAGTAATGACAGAAAATCTGTAAAAAATTTCATCGTTTGTTTTTCATTTATACCATCATTTTAAAAAAGTACAGGATTAAAAACCTATTTTTGAATAACAATTTCAATTATGTCAACAAATCCCTTGCTTCGCATCGAAAAATTATTGGTTTCATTTCAAATGAAAGGTGGCGACATTGAAGCCGTTTCCAATATTTCATTCCATCTTAATCAGGGCGAAACTTTAGGAATTGTTGGAGAATCGGGATCCGGAAAATCGGTCACAGCTTTGTCGATAATGAAACTGATTGCTTGTCCACCAGGTAAATTTTCTTCCGGAAGAATTATTTTTCATGATAATGATAGCGATCTGGATTTACTTGGATTAACAGAGCATGAACTACAGAAATACCGCGGAAACAGAATTGGCATGATATTTCAGGAACCCATGACGTCTTTAAATCCGGTTTACAGTTGTGGAACACAGATCTCGGAAGCATTGATTATTCACAAAAACTTAAATAAAAAAGAAGCAAAAAAACGAACGCTTGAACTTTTTAAAGAAGTTAAACTTCCCCGACCGGAAAGCATTTACGACGCTTATCCGCATCAAATTTCAGGCGGTCAAAAACAGCGGGTCATGATTGCCATGGCCATTTCATGCAATCCGGATATTCTGATTGCCGATGAGCCAACAACCGCACTTGATGTAACGGTTCAGAAATCAATATTGGATTTGTTAAAATCACTTCAGCAAAAATATGGGATGAGCATTATTTTCATCACGCACGATTTGGGTGTTGTTGCTGAAATTGCTGATCGGGTTTTGGTCATGTATCGTGGAAAAATTGTCGAAGAGGGAAAGGTTAAAGATTTGTTTACAAATCCCCAGCATCCTTACACTCGAGGTTTGATTGCGTGCCGCCCGCCCACCGATATTAAACTAAAGCGCCTTCCTACTATTGCAGATTTTGTTGATTCAGATCAGGATCAAACGATTGATCAATTTATCGCGAAGCTCAGGTTGCAAGAAAAATCGGAAGTCAAAAAATCAGATTTAGAAAATCCGGTATTGGAAATTGTTAACCTAAAAACATACTTCCCTCTGAATGGTAGCTTTTTTGGAAAAGCAAAATCGTGGGTAAAGGCTGTAGATGATGTAAGTTTTAAGGTTTATCCGGGAGAAACTTTGGGACTGGTTGGTGAATCGGGCTGTGGAAAAACAAGTTTGGGAAGAACCATTCTTCATTTAACTCAGGCATCTGCAGGAAATGTAATTTTTAATGGACAAGATTTAAATAAAATGAATGCGGAGCAGTTGCGCACCATTCGCAAGAAAATGCAAATTATTTTTCAGGATCCTTATTCATCTTTGAACCCACGCAAGATGGTTGGGGAGGCAATCATGGAGCCGATGAAGGTTCATTCAATATTTCCGAACGAAAAGGATCGTAAAGAAAAAGCAATGAATTTGCTGGAGAAAACCGGGCTCAGCAATGATTATTTTTATCGTTATCCGCACGAATTATCAGGAGGTCAGCGTCAACGAATTTGTATTGCACGCGCCCTGAGTCTAAATCCTGAATTTATTATTTGCGACGAATCGGTTTCCGCATTGGATGTTTCCATTCAGGCACAAATATTAAATCTGTTAAACGATTTAAAACATGATTTCAATTTGACTTATATTTTTATTTCGCATGATTTGTCGGTTGTTAAATACATGTCGGATCGAATGGCCGTGATGAAAGATGGAAAAATACTGGAAATTGACACGACCGATCGAATTTACAATCATCCCCAAACCGAATACACCCAAAAATTAATAGATGCTATTCCGAAAGCAAAGTTTTAAAATATTGGTGAGTTATAAGTTATGAGTATAAGAAAGTCTATTGTCTTGTGTCCAGTTCTAAATAACGGCTGGGGGTTGGTAAAGTGCAGGAGTTTGAAACGATTTCTTATACCACGCTACGAGGCTACAAAAAAGCGAGAAAGATTCCTAATCCGCTAGAAACCTGCATTTTATTAACCCCTTGTTGCCAGCTGGTGTTCTGTTCATTTAATTGTATCTCAGCAAATTAATTTATTTAAATTTTTCATCTACGATTGATTTTAGTATTCCATCGTCAAGCTGTTGCGTGTATCCTTTTTCTTTAAGCAACGTATAACCAAACTTTTGATAGAAACCTATTACATCAGGAAGTATGTTAACGTATAAACTTGACAAGTGTCTTACTTTTCTGAGTCTTGTGAACTCCAAATCGTTTATTGTTAATTCAATGATTGAATTATCAGCATCTTCAATGAGTTTTTGTACAGAATAAATATCAGCAAGAGATTTCTGAGTCTCAAAATTAAGTTTGCTTACTAAACCTGAATTCGTTATAGTTTTGTAGGCAGTTGAGCGAAGCATTGGTAATTGAATACCTTGCCATCCTTCTATTTGGAAACCGTGAAGTTCTTCAAAAGAATCCGGATTATGATTTGCAATACTATCAATCTGCTGTGATATTTTGTAATGATAGTTGAAAGTATGTACAATTCTATCGTGGTTGTAACTTAATTCAAGGGCTATGCTTTGAAGGGCTATTTCAACTTCCTTTTCAGACTTACTGTTCTCCCGAATTTCTGTTAACCAAAAAGCAAGAAATACACTTGCAAAAACAATAACACCTTGTATCAAATGATTCAAAATACTTTCCTTTATCTGGATTGTAGGAATTTTTAGTTTTTTCATAATTCTTTGATTAATCTGAGTTTATGTGGACTTGTTTTGGGAACTCTTTCGATCAGTTTCCGTGCTTCAAGGTCGAGTTTAACTGTAACCATATACCAAACAACTTTACCATCAAAGTTAGCCGAAAGCTCTTTTACTGCAAGGTCGGTTAATTCATCAAAACCTATTTCCGAATGTTCTTTTAGCTTTGAAAGGATGAAGGTTTTGATTACTTCATATCTTCTTAAAAGAATGTTGACCCCTTGTTTACAGCTTGGGTGCAAGGTCATTATTTTTGCCTCATTCATACAGTTCTCACTTTAAATGAGTATTTACTAATTATTATTAGAACTTCTTTTTTTCCTTTGCTGCTATTCCAATAGGTAATCCAATTGCTACACCAATGGGAATTGACCAAATCCAAATAGAGTTGTCTTTTGTAGCAAGTTGCACTACTATTGAAATCAATGCTGCAACGATAGCACCCATTGCCATTCCAGTTGCCGGGTTTAATTTTAACTTATTCTTCATTGATATTACTTTTAAATTTGACATTACTTAGCTGTCGCAAGTTGATTTATTATTTTTTCAAACTCTTTATGGGATTGCTCCCTTTCGTTTCATTCCAAAGAAAAATCTCATCATATTATTTCTCCGTATGATTTGGTACAGGCCAATGCTAACAAGAAAGGATATAGTAAGAATAATAAGAAATTTATCCAGAATTGATAAATCCCATTGAACCACAAAATATCCAAAAATCACAATAACGGTTTGGTGCAGGATGTAAAAAGGTAAAATCCCCTGATTGAGGTCGTTCAAATAGCGATGATTAAAATCCAGAAATTTCTTTCCAAGTCCTATAAATGCAAATACCCAACTGATGCTGTTCAGGTTTTTCAAAATGATTGAGAAAAAGTAATTCAATGTATATTCTGGTATTGAAATATTGTCAAGAAAAGTTTTATTGATTAAATACAAACTCCAACAAGTGATGGCTATCAATAGAAATTTATAAGTATTATTTTCAATGAATAAAATGATTTTCTGATTGATTTGCATAAGAAACCCAAAAAGGAAATAGAGTGAAAATGTTGCGAAATCTGCCCAGTTCAGATATTGAGGAAATACAGGTCGCAAAAGAAACTCAAGTAATACAAACGGTATTATGATATACCAAAAAGTATAAAATGACCGGAATAATTTATTGGATTGTTCACACACCTTATTTTGGTATCTAAGTATAAGTTTGAATAGCGGGAGAAACAAAATTGTTTGAACAAATAAATACACTAAATACCAGATGTGGTATCCTAAATATCCAGTCCATATTAGGTTCCACCCAAAATTTTCATTTATTAAACCATTTGGCAATTGTGTTAGAAATAGAAGATAATTGCCTTCAAATCCTGATTGTTGAATAGCTTCAAGAAATTTTTGAGGTGGAATCAATATAAAAACACCAAAAATATAAGGGATGACCAGCCGCTTTATTCTTCCATTTAAAAAATTTTCCCTGTTGGATTTCATTGCGAAATAAGTACCTGCACCTGAAACAAGGAAAATAATATACATTCGCCAACTATGCATAAACTCTATGATATAGTTAATCGAAATGCTTGTTTCAGCGTTTTTCAAATGCCACGGATAAGTATCGAACAGGCGAAATGAGTGGAAAACAAATAACAGACCGAAGGCTATAACTCTTAGCCAGTCAATATAATACATACGTTGATTAGAGCTCATATCTAATTGCTGGTTTGAGTTTCAAAATACTTTGAGATAGACGGAAGCATATGTTCTTTCATCCTGATGTGGAGCTTGTCTGTGTGCCCACCATCAAACCATAGAGTTTTAACCTTTATTTGGTTTTTTTCCAGTAAGTTAGAAACATACTTTGTCCCATCAGTTATCCAGCCATCATTTAACCCACAGTCCAGAATGATGTTTATTTTCTTTAGATTGGAATGATGTTCTTTTATTTTTTCTTCCCATCCACCAAAGCCATTAATCCAACATTTAAACTGTTTGTCATCTATGTTAGTTTCTGTAACCGATGTATCCGGTAAATTAAAAAATGGCGGGGTCTCTAATTCAGAATCCGGACAAAAAGCACTACCATAAGCGAGCAAAAAACCTTTAAGATAACCTTCATATGGTCCATATCTCAAATTAGCAGTAAGATATTTATACCGTTCAATCTCATTTAATTCGGGCTCATTAAAGTATTTGTTTATTGCTTGCTGCATTTCTGAAAGGTTCTGATATGAAGTTAAAAATCTGCTATTGAGAATACCATTTACATCAAATAGACCTGGGCTTAATGAATATACCATACCAAATATATCAGGATGTTTCATTGCTATATGTAAAGCACCAAAGCCCCCCATTGAATTACCTGCAATAGCACGCGAATTGGGTGAAGGATTTGTTTTGTATTTCTTGTCTATGTATTGAACTATATCATAAGCAATATAGTCTTCCCAATTCCCATTGATTGATGAATTAACATAAAAGCTACCGCCTAAAAAGGTATTGTCGTCAACTAATACTATAATCATTTCATTTATCAATTGTCGTTCAATTAAAGAATCTACCGCTTTTTGCAGTTCAAACCCACTGTACTCGCCAAATAGAAACTCGTTAATTGGGCTTGTAAAGCCGGGTAAATAATAAACAACAGGGTAGCTTTTATTTGAGCTGGCATAATTTGGGGGCAAATAAACAGCAATATTTTGAAGAGTGTCTACGCTCAACTTATTATTATTCAGCGAAAATGCGTTAATAGTTTCAATGGATAAGTGGCTTTGACCAAAGCTTTTTTCTGATGTTAATACCATCAAAAAAAGTGATACGAGAAAAAAAAGTTTTGTCTTCATCCGATTTTTTTAAAGTTTCGGACAAAACTACATTTTCATGTTGGGATAAATGCCCGAAAGTGTAAGTTCGGACTACAAGTATTGTTTTAAGAAAATATTGAGATGTCTGATTAGGTAAGATTGGACTCAGCCGGGCAAGTCAAAATCCGATTTCTTGAATTCAGTTGGCGTTTTACCGGTGAGTTGTTTGAACACGCTGTTAAAGGTTGATTTTGAATTAAATCCGCACTCGAAGGCTATTCCAAGCATAGAATAATGAGAATACTTCGGGTCAGCCAACAAACTTTTCACTTCATTAATCCTGTATTCATTAATAAACTCGTAAAAATTTTTATTAAACTTTTGATTAATTATTTGGGAAAGATTATTGGGTGTAGTTTCAAGTTTGTTCGCCAATTCTTTTAAAGTCAGGTTTTCATTTAAATATGGCTTTTCGTCCTCCATATATTCGGTCAGCCGCTTTATAAGTTTTTCTTTTTCAATATCTTTTAAAGATGATGTTGCATATTTGGGTTTAGTAGTTAGAGTAGTTTCAATTTGTGAAATTGGATTTTCATTTGACAATATAGGTTTTTGTTTAATACCATAATAACCTAAAAAATAAATTATTACGGTAAGAGTGATGTACATTAAATAGTCCCCGTCTTCATAAGAGATAAAATTTAAAAAATCACTTAACAAGCCCATCAATACAGACACGAATGAAACAAATACCATACAAATCAAAACTATTTTTAACCAATGCAAGTCTATGTTTTTTGTGTTCGAGTAGTTTTGTTTGATTTGTTTAAGGTGTTTCTTCAATAAAAGAAGGGAAACTATAGAATAAAAAGGAATAGAAAAATTAATAAAGAATTCGGCAATGTAAATGAAACCGGAAGTCTCCCCCTGTGTTTCTTTTTCGTAATAAATTAACTTCTCTTGCGGGCTTAAAAAATAAAAGTCATAAATTAAAAAAGTGGATACGAATAAAAACGGTATTGCGTGAAGGAAAAAATTTCGAAACGAAATCGCATTATTTTCATTTACCAATGATTTTGTATAAAAAAACAAAATGGGGCCTATTATTATTGGGAAAGTATAAGTAAGTCCTAGCAAATATGGGTATTCAAATATGATCTTTCTTTGAAATAAATAATGTTCAATCAACACAAAACCAATTAAGCTGAAGAACAGTAAAAGTAATTTTGGAGGAAGTCTGTTTTTCCCTCTATCTAGAAGTAAAACCCCAAAGAAGAAAGCCTGAACAGCACCAAGTAAAAATATTATATCCATAATTTTAGGTATTCAATTTTATTGCTGTTAGTCATCTGAAGTTGTCAATGCTTTCTCGTTACACTTGCTGCCAACACTGTTATATATTCACCTTTCTTCCACAATAACATTCAAATTTGCATGTATTGTTTCGCTTTTGTGTCCTTATATATTTCATCGATTAATAAAAATCGATTTAATCTTCAATCAACCGGTTGTATCTTTTACATAAAGAATTTCTGGTCTAAATGTAACTAAAAAATTGATGCTGGTCCGAAAGCAAAGGTTTAAAAAACATTAGTTGCTTGATGCTGGTTGCTTGTTCCTCGTTGAACAAAAATATAATCCTTTATGATGCTCTTTTAATACCCTTATAAACTATTGATTATCAAAACATTTTCACTCATCACTGATAATTTATCACTTATAATTTTAATCTCACTGGCTACATTGTCTTATCTTTATTTAAAATTTCACTATAAACCTATGGTCAAGTCAACCGATAAAAATAAAAAGTTAAAAGGAAAGAGCACCTTCATTGCAAGCATAATGAGTGTTTTTGGTAAAAATCCTTATCGTCCGTTTAATTACAAACAAATTTCAGCCCAGCTTGGCATAAAAGATAAAGCTTCAAAAGATTTGGTGGCAGCCATATTAAAAGAAATGGCCGCCGGCAAAGATATTGTTGAAACGAAACTCGGAAAATATAAATTAAACCCGGAAGCCTTAAAAACACTGGGGCATTCAAGTTCATATATCACCGGAATTGTGGACATGAAAAATACAGGCAAGGCTTATATTTTGCCTGACGAAGGTGGTGATGACATTTTTATTTCTGCCAATAACACTTTCAGGGCCATGGATGGAGATCACGTGAAAGTTATGATGTTTCCACAACGAAAAGGCAGAAAAATTGAAGGTCAGATTGTTGAGGTTTTAAAACGGGTAAAGGAAAACTATGTTGGCGTGCTTGAGGTTTCAGAAAATTTTGCTTTTCTTGTTCCCGACAATGCTAATGTTCCGGTTCATATTTTCATTCCAAAATCGCAAATAAAAGGTGCGAAAAATGGCGAAAAAGTCATTGTAAGACTTACTGAATGGCCCGAGCATTCAAAAAATCCATTCGGTGAAGTAACACAGGTGCTTGGAATGCCGGGTAACAATGATGTTGAAATGCAATCCATTTTAGCGGAATTTGATTTTCCGCTCTCCTTTCCAAAGCATGTTGAAAAAGCCGCCGATGAGATTTCTAAAATCATTCCAAAAGAAGAGATTGCTAAAAGAAGGGATTTCAGGAATAGCACAACTTTTACCATCGATCCCCTTGATGCCAAAGATTTTGATGATGCACTTTCTATACAAAAAATAGCTTCCGGAAATTGGGAAGTTGGGGTTCATATTGCCGATGTTTCTCATTATGTTGAACAAAATTCAACCATCGATAAAGAAGCGCTTAACAGAGGTACTTCTATTTACCTGGTTGATCGCGTAATTCCAATGTTACCGGAAGTATTATCAAATGAACTGTGTTCACTCAGGCCAAATGAAGATAAATTATGTTTTTCGGCCGTTTTTGAAATGGATGACCATGCCAATATTTTAACCCAATGGTTTGGCAAGACCATTATTAATTCCGATCGCAGATTTACTTATGAGGAGGTTCAGGAAATCATAGAATCCAATGCCGGTGAGTTTCTTCAGGAAATTAATACGCTGAACCGATTGGCAAAAATATTAAGAGACAAACGATTTAAGAATGGTTCAATTAATTTCCACTCCGAAGATATCAGGTTTAATCTGGACGAAAACGGTAAACCCCTAAGCGTTTATGTGAAGGAACAAAAAGATTCGAATCGGCTGATCGAAGATTTTATGCTGTTGGCCAATAAAAAAGTTGCCGAATTTATTGGAAAAACCAAATCTAAAAAAGAAGCTAAGACCTTTATTTATCGTATTCACGACGAACCCAACCCTGAAAAACTGAATACTTTTATTCAATTCATCACAAAATTGGGCTATTCGCTTAATATAAATACACGTGGAAAATTGGCTGATTCATTTAATGAATTATTTGAAAAAATTCATGGTAAAGGCGAGGAAAATATGATTGAAACCATCGCCATCCGTACCATGTCGAAAGCCGAATATTCAACACATAATATTGGGCATTATGGTTTGGCCTTTTCACATTATTCGCATTTCACCTCTCCTATTCGTCGATATCCCGATTTAATCACCCATCGTATTTTGCATTGGTATTTAAATGGACATAAATCTGTAAATCAAAATGAATATGAAAAAATCTGTCAGCAAGCATCTGAATTGGAACGCAGGGCCGAAAAAGCTGAAAGGGAATCGATCAAATACAAACAGGCCGAATACATGCTTGAACATATTGGGAAAAGGTTTAGTGGCTTGATTTCCGGGGTCAGTAAATGGGGGCTTTTTGTGCAAATTGAAGAAAACAAATGCGAAGGAATGGTAAGGCTGCGCGACATGAAAGACGATTTTTATTATCTGGATGAAGACAATTATCAGGTGATAGGGCAACGCTCAGGCGATAAGTATAAATTGGGCGACCGGGTTTATATTTTTGTTAAAAAAATAGATTTGTCCAAAAAGCAAGTGGACTTCGAATTGGTTAATTAACCTCAGTTTGATCTAAGCATTTCTCATGAAACTGGTACAGTATGTCAGAAATTTAGCCTTTTGAGTTAATAAGACGTTAGATATTAGAAGTTAGACTATGAATTAAAAACTTCTTTTTTTCTAATATCTAACATCTAACGTCTTATATCTTAATGTATTAAAACAAAGAATTTTTTAGTTCCGACTTACTCTAATTGACTCAAATAAAAGTAATTGTATTGTTGTAACAATTCCTTAACATTTTTGTAATTCCTGATTAATAACATTTATTGAATCTTTGCACATTATTCATTAAGCAGGATATATATATGAAAAAATTAATTTTAACAGTAATTGTTATTGCTATGTTTATAGGCGCAGTGAGTGCGCAATCTAAAGATGCTGGCGGAGAGTTTAAATCTTTCGGCAAGCCATTTGTTAAAATCTTCACCAATTATCACAGTAGTTTCTCAGATGGAGAAAATGCAAATGTGTTCGAAATTACGCGTGCATATTTTGGTTATGAATATAATTTTAGTAAAGAGTTTTCGGGTAAATTAACGCTTGATGTCGGAAATCCCGGAACCGGATCATTACAACAAACAATTTTCTTAAAAACAGCTTATTTACAATACAAGAAAGACAAAATTTCAGTGGGACTTGGCTTGTTGGGCTTGGTTCAGTTTAAAGAACAAGAAGAAGTTTGGGGATACCGTTATATTTATAAATCCTTTCAGGATGAACATAAATACAATTCAAGTGCCGACTTGGGTATGATTGTAGCCTACGATTTTTCCGATCAATTCAGCATGGATTTTTCTTTAACCAACGGTGAGGGTTATAAAATCATAGTTGTTGACTCTTTACTAAGAACAGGATTCGGCGCAACCATAAAGCCGGTCAAAGACCTTGTGTTCCGTGCCTATTACGATTTTATTAAAAAGCAAGGTGTATCTCAACAGTCAATCGCTTTATTTGCAGGATATACAGGAAAAAATCTGAGTTTGGGAACAGAGTATAACCGTTTTTTAAATGCTAAAAATGCTACTGATAAAAACCTGAATGGTTATTCGTTTTACGGCACTTTTACCTCAAAAAATAAATCAAAAATCTTTGCCCGTTTTGATTTACTTAACTCGAACGAAATATCGGGCAATAACTGGAATTTGAACAAAGACGGGTCATTAATCATCTTAGGATATGAATTTTCGCCTGTTAAAGGGGTGAAAATTGCACCCAATTATCAGGGATGGAATCCAAAAGACGATTCTAAAAAAATGACTTCCGCTTTTTACCTGAATTTAGAAATTAAACTATAGGATCAATTAAAAACTTAAATCAAAAAGGATGAAAAACATTTTATTATTAATCGTGGCCGTTGTAATTTTTGCATCATGCAACAATACACAACAAAAAAATGGAAAATCACAAAGCTCAGAAAAAGTAAGTGTAACTGCTGCCGGGGCAACTTTCCCTTTACCTTTCTATAATATGGTATTTAAAAAATATTCCGATGAAAGCGGAACCCTGCTTACTTATGGTGGAATTGGTTCGGGTGGCGGAATCAGAAGTTTAAAAGACAAAGTTGTTGATTTTGGTGCAACCGATGCCTTTTTATCTGATCAGGAGGCTACTGAATTACCTGCCGAAATCATACATATCCCAACTTGTATCGGTGCTGTTGTAATTGCTTATAACCTTCCGGGTGTTGAGAACCTGAAACTTTCGGATAAACTTCTTGAAGGAATATTTATGGGCCAAATAACCAATTGGAATGATGCACAAATTGCAGCCCTGAATCCAGGTATCAGTTTCCCTAATTTAGATATCACTTTTGTCCAACGATCTGATGGAAGCGGAACAACTTATATTTTCAGCGACTATATGAGTAAGGTTAGTAAAGTATGGGAAGAACAAGTTGGTCGTGGTAAATCGTTGAAATGGCCTGTAGGCATTGGTGCCAAAGGAAATCCTGGAGTTGCCGGAACGATAGCTCAAACTGCCGGATCTATTGGTTATATCGGTTCTGAGTTTGCCTTCGCCCAAAAAATTGCAATAGCAGAAGTTCAAAACAGTTCCGGAAATTTCATCATGCCAACACTTGAAACAATCAGTGCATCGGCACAAGGTGAAATTCCTACAGATACCAGAGTGATGTTAACAAATTCTTCCGATCCGAATGCTTATCCAATCAGTGGATTTACCTGGTTAATTCTTTATAAAGAACAATCTTATAATAACAGATCGTTGAAACAAGCCGAAGAAACACTTAAATTTATAAGCTGGATCATAGAAGAGAAATCTCAGGCAATTGCTCAACAGGTTCATTACGCACCATTACCAGACAAAGCAATTGAGCAGGCCAAAAAAATTCTTGCATCCGTAACTTATGATGGTAAAACTTTAATCAAATAATTAAAAAAGGATTGGGCAACATCTAATGAATAATGAAAAAATAACAAAAGGCATCCTTTTTATTGCTTCTTTAATCATTATTTTAATATCGGCAGGAATGGTCCTATCACTTGTTAGGGGAGCCATTCCTGTTTTTAAAGAATTCGGCCTTGGTTTCATCGTTTCTGATGAATGGAACCCTTCTGAAGGGCGCGAGGTTTATGGAGCCCTACCATTTATAGCAGGTACTTTAATTACCTCTGTTCTGGCCCTAATTATTAGTTTGCCACTCGCTTTTTCAACTTCCCTGTTCATTGGCGAATATTATCGAAACAAACCCATCTCAAAAATAATTGGAACCATGGTAGATTTACTTGCCGGAATTCCATCCATTGTTTATGGTTTGTGGGGATTTTACGTATTGCGACCTTTTATTGTTCAATTGGGATTAAGCCCACAGGGCTTTGGGATTTTTACTTCCGGGCTTATTCTCGCAATCATGATTATCCCTTATGCGACTTCAATTACAACCGAAATTATTCAAATGGTTCCGAACGACCTTAAAGAAGCAGCCTACTCTTTAGGTGCTACCAGGCTTGAGGTGCTTTTTAATGTAATTATCCCATCGGCTCGTTCAGGAATAGTTGCCAGTTATATTCTTGCTTTTGGAAGAGCGCTGGGCGAAACAATGGCTGTAACCATGCTAATTGGAAATTCCAACAACATTCCCGGTGGATTGTTTGATACCGGAAATACCATGGCCAGTGTTATTGCCAATCAGTTTGGTGAAGCTGACGGACTTAAGTTAAGTGCTTTGATTGCAATAGGCCTACTATTATTTGTATTGACCGGCATTATAAACGGAGCAGGTAAGTTAATCATTAAAAAATTTGCTTAAGATGAACTTATCGCTAACATATAAATTTAAAGATAACAACGACGGAGGTTATCGTGCCTCAAAGAACAAAGTTTTTCAAGGACTTGTTATCTTTTTTGCCCTTATTACGATTTCCCCAATTATTCTGATCATCTACACCCTTGTTGTTAAAGGAATTGGACAAATAAATTTAAGTTTTTTCACCGAAATTGCCCCAAACACCTTTGATGCGATGACTGCTGTTAACAATGGTAAAATCATACCGGGTGGAATTTTAAATGGCATTGCAGGTACAGTATTTATGGTTTTGATGGCTAGCATCATCGCAATTCCGGTTGGAATACTCATAGGCTTGTTTTTATATGAAAACCCGGGAAAATTTTATGCAAATATTGTTCGTGATATCGCGGATATCTTACAAGGTGTTCCATCAATCGTTTTAGGTTTAATCTCATATATCTGGATTGTCAAAAATGTAACTATGGGTTATTCAGCATTAGCCGGAAGTGTTGCACTTGCAATCATGATGTTACCCTTAATTTTACGTTCGACCGAGGAGACTTTAAAAATGATCCCGAAAAGCCTGAAAGAAGCCGGAGCTGCATTAGGAGTTCCTTATTATAAAATTATTTTACGGGTTTTAATCCCAACAGGGTTTAGCGGTTTATTGACCGGGATTTTATTGGCTATTTCAAGGGTTGTTGGCGAAACCGCTCCCCTAATGTTAACGGCACTTGGATCTTCAGTCGTTAATTTTCATATTGACAAACCAACCAATGCTGTTCCATTATTAATTTGGGAATTTTATAATAATCCGAACATGGTTAATTTAATTTGGAGTTCATCCTTATTTCTGATGGCCTTTATATTAACTTTAAATTTGATTTCTAAACGAATCGCATCAAAAAGAGGAGCTTTCTAATGACAATATCAAACCTAAATATTAAAGAACCTGTTTTAAGTATACACGATTTATCGATTGCATACGAAGAAGACAAGTATGCTGTAAAAGATGTAAGTGCTGATATTAAAAAAGATTCAATTACAGCCATTATGGGCCCTTCGGGTTGTGGAAAAAGTACGCTTCTTCGTGCCTTAAATCGAATGCACGATTTATATCCAAACATTATCACAAAAGGTAAAATTGAATTAAACGGGGTTGATATTGCAGAAATGTCAAACATTAACCTGCGACGAAAAGTAGGAATGGTTTTTCAGCACCCAAATCCATTTCCAACCATGAGCATTTACGATAATGTAATTGCCGGATATAAACTGAACGGGATTCGCCAGAGTAAAACTGAACGGGATGAAATTGTTGAAAAATCATTGGTTGATGTTTCTCTTTGGAACGAGGTAAAGGATTCGTTACAGAAAAAAGGTACATTTTTATCGGGTGGACAACAACAACGACTGTGCATTGCACGGGCACTTGCATTTCAGCCCGATGTAATCTTACTCGATGAACCTACCTCAGCCTTAGATCCAATTGCCACAGCTAAAATTGAAGAGTTATTGCTGGAGCTTAAAAATAAATACTCCATTGTCTTGGTTACGCACAACATGGCTCAGGCAGCGCGAATTTCTAACCAATCAATGTTTATGTATCTTGGCGAATTGGTTGAATATGGTAAAACCAAAGCCATGTTTACTAACCCAAGCGACAAAAGAACAGAAGAATATTTAACCGGAAAATTCGGATAAAAACCCAAATCTCATGAACCCAAAAAAAGAACTTGCCATCAAAAAAATAGTCGATGACTTTGAAAGTCTTTCAAACCTGGTATTACTTCAGTTGAACAATCTTGAAAAGATTATTGATGATTTTTCTGTAGAAAACGCAAACTTAAAAGAAAAAACACTTGAAAAAAACGAGGCTAAACTCGATCAATTCGAAGTTAAAATAAGTGAACACATTATTAATGCCATCGTACTTTATCAGCCAATGGCATCTGATTTAAGAAGTCTTTTTGCGATTTACCGGATGACGCTTAATCTTGAGCGAATTGGTGATATGGTGATCAATATTATTCACTATATGCAACAAATTAACAATCCGGCTTTGTTTCAGAAAAATTCAGTGCTCATTAAAAATATGCTGATCATGAGTACGAATATGGTCACTAAAGCATTGTTATCATTCACAAATAATGATAAATCGTATGCCATTTGGACCATTAAAAATGATGAGGTAATTGATGAGCTAAATCATAAGCTGATGAAAAATGCCATTAAGCAAGATTACTTAAGTGACGAAACGCGAGATTTATTATTAAATTTCATCAACCTAAAAGGCATTATTTCAGATATCGAAAGAATTGCCGATCATGCGACCAATATTGCCGAAGCATCAATTTATGCTTCTGAGGGCACGGATATCAGGCATAAGGGAATTGAAAACCTTGATGAACTTTAAAATTTCTGATTAATCAAATAAATAATGAGCGACAAAAAAAATAAAATACTGATTGTTGACGACGAGGAAGATTTGTGTGAAATCATTCAGTTCAACCTCAATGGAGAAGGCTATGATACCGATGTAGCCAATTCGGCTGAAGCGGTACTAAAAATGGATCTTGGTCAATATAAATTGATTCTTTTGGATGTGATGATGGGGCAAATATCAGGGTTTAAATTAGCCGATATCATGAGAAAGGAGCTAAAATTAAGCACGCCAATTATATTTATTACTGCTAAGACAACCGAAAATGATTTGCTGACCGGATTTAGTTTAGGTGCTGATGATTACATCACCAAACCCTTTTCAATTAAAGAACTTACAGCAAGAGTCAAAGCAGTTTTAACTCGTTCAAAAACCCAGGATTATCAACCTGATCAGGTTTTAAAAATTGAAGATGTTGAATTAAATTTTAACAAAAAGGAGCTTATCATCAAAGGACAAACAATTAGTTTAACCCGTAAAGAATTTGAGATATTGAATTTATTAATGTCTAATACCGATCGTATTTTTAGTCGTGAAGAAATATTAAGAACAGTGTGGGAGGATGACATTATTGTAACTGATCGAACAGTTGACGTACACATTTCCAGACTTCGAAAAAAGATGAACAAACACGGCGAATATCTAAAAAACAAAGCCGGTTACGGTTACTGTTTTGATTACAGCTAAAACATAATTTGATAAAAATGAAACGTCAATCTGATCATTGATAAATAAAAAATAAATAGATGAAAATAAAGTTGACTTTTAAACGAAGATTATTCCTATACCTTTTTATTGTATTGGTTGGTTTTACTACACTTGTGCTTGTATTTCAATCTCAAAGGGAAAGTGAATTCAGGCGAAGCCAACTCGAAAATACCCTGGATAATATTACCGTTACAACCAATAAATATTTACAGAAATATAATATTCTAAATTCGGGTGAATTTTCAAGCCTAAACACCTTAATGGAAATCCTTCCACAATCCTCAATACGAATTACTATTATTGACGCAAAGGGAATTGTTCTTTTTGATAGTGAAGTTAATGACGTAACGTTATTGGAAAATCATTTGCGCAGGCCTGAAATCCAAGAATCAATCGGAGCCGATTTTGGTGCCAATATCAGAAGATCTTCTAGCACTCACGAAACATATTATTACTACGCAAAATTCTACGGTAAGTATTTTATCCGTACGGCTGTTTTGTACGATATAAGTATTATTAGTTACCTCAAATCAGAACGTTTATTTTGGGTTTTCATTATTGGGTTATTTTTTATAATATGGGCTGTGTTAACTGCTGTCACAAATAAATTCGGTAAAACTATCGACCGCCTCAAAGACTTTGTAATCCGATTGCACAATCATGAAATCATATCAAAAGAATCTGATTTTCCGGATGATGAATTGGGGGTTATTAGCCGTCAGATTGTAGAAATTTACGAAGAACTGAAAACAGCCAAAGATGAAATTACGCTTGAAAAAGAAAAGTTATTCAACCATCTGTATGCCCTGAATGAGGGAGTTGCGTTTTTCTCTTCTGAGAAAAAGAAAATATTGACCAATAATTATTTTATTCAATTTCTGAATATTATTTCCGACAAATCAAGTATATCGGCAGAAAAAATATTTGAGGCTGAAGAATTTCAACCCATTTTAGATTTTATTAACGAATACCTAAAGGCCGATCGTTATATTTCAAGGGAACAGTTGCCGCAAAAAGATCACAGTCTGACTAAAAATGGCCGGTATTTCGACATTAAATGCATCATTTTCCCCGATAAAAGTTTTGAAATTATCATTATTGATACCACACGGTTTGCCAAGCGTCAGCTGATGAAGCAACAAATGACCTCAAATATTGCACACGAACTTAAAACACCTGTTGCAGCGGTTATGGGTTATTTAGAAACCCTGCAAAACAATAAACTCGATAAAGAAAAACAAACCCATTTTATTGATAAAGCTTATGCCCAGGCATATCGTTTAAAAGATTTAATTGATGATATTCAGGTATTAAACCAGATTGAAGAAGCCAGTGGTAAATTTAAATTTGAATCTTTAAATGTAAAAGAAATTATTGATGAGGTTGTTGAAAATTTAAAAGACAGGCTCGAAGAAAATAGGATCAATTTAAATTGCAGCATTGGCAACGAAGTTATTGTAAATGGAAATCATTCTTTATTACTCTCCATTTTTTATAATCTGATTGATAACTCTTTAAAATATGCCGGCCAAAATATTTCGATAAATATTTCTGTATATTCTGAAGATAAAAATTATTATTATTTCTCACTTAGCGATACCGGGCAAGGTATCCCGGAGGAACATTTAAACCGGATTTTTGAACGATTTTACAGGATTGATTCGGGGCGTTCGCGAAAGACCGGAGGAACGGGTTTGGGTCTGGCAATAGTCAAAAATGCCATTCATCTGCATCAGGGCGACATCTCAGCCAGAAATGCCAAAGATGGCGGGCTTGAGTTTCTTTTTACTTTAACTAAATATGCAGAATCGCACTTCTAAGATAATTTGAATACGTCGGTTATGTGAATAATTTTCATCTTCCTAACCTGTTGTGCGAAGTTTCTGAATTTATCTGCCGTAGGCATGACTTCGCACAAATTAAATTGTAGTTTTTAACTATAAAATCATTTCAATTCTTATCCAAATAAATGGTATAAAAACCCAAGGCAGGCCCCGGAGAATTAAACCAAACCCCTCTCATCCGCCGAAGCGAACAGCCAAGGCTGATAAAAAACACACAGGTTAACATCTTTGTAATAATTATATAATGCTGCCTTAATCTCTGCTTAACTACTTAACTGCAATTTTGCTGAAAATTTAAAACTAAACGCAAAATTGAAAAACAAAATGAAAAAAAATTTAATAATTCTATCAGTCGTAATTTTTAGCAGCTTTATGCTTTTAACTTCATGTAAAAAGGATGAGGTTCTTCCCGATGCACCTATCGTTAATGCTCCAGCTACAGCTATCGACGTTGATGCAAATCAAACTGTTGCCGTTACTTTTAATGTTATTGTTCCCGGTGGATTTTCTTCGGCTTCGGTAAGCGCATTAAATGGAACAGTGGCTATTTCAACTAAACCCGAAGTAAATGCTACAACCGGTAATGTTATTGTTTCATTTACAGCAGGTAATACAGCAGGCGCTGCTTCGGTAACCTTAACCGTAACCGATAAAAACCAAAAAACAGATGATGCAACCGCTGTGTTATCAGTTGCTGAAGAGCAGATGATAATTACTGTAACTTCAAACATTACAGCCAACACTATCTGGGAATCAGGAAAAGTTTACATTCTTGCCTCGCGTATTGCCGTAATTGATGGGGCAACGCTTACTATCCAAGAAGGGGTTGTAGTTAAAGGACAGGCCGGAACAGGTGCAAATGCCACTGCATTGGTAGTAGCCCGTGGCGGTAAACTTATGGCTAATGGTACAGCTCAGAAACCCATTATTTTTACATCGGTTGCCGATGAAATTATGCCAGGTCAGGTTGCGAGCCCTAATCTCGATCCTCAACTTAGTGGATTATGGGGCGGTTTAATTGTTTTAGGGAAAGCAAGAATTTCAGGAAGCGCCGAAGCAATTCAAATTGAAGGTATTCCACCTTCAGACCAGAACGGTTTGTACGGTGGAACAAACGATGCTGATAATTCAGGTGTTATTAAATATATATCTATCCGTCACGGTGGCGCCAACATTGGCGAAGGAAATGAAATTAATGGCTTAACTCTTGGCGGTGTTGGCTCAGGAACTATTATTGAAAATGTTGAAGTTATCGCTAACCAGGATGATGGTATCGAATGGTTTGGCGGCACAGTATCAGTTAAAAATGCAGTGGTTTGGAATTCAGGCGACGATGCATTTGATACAGACCAGTCGTGGGCAGGAACATTGGATAATTTTGTTGGTATTTCTGGCTCTGCTACCGACCACGCCCTTGAAATTGACGGCCCCGAAGGCTCCTATTTAGCAGCACATACGCTTAAAAACGGAACAATTAAAGGTCACCCTGCTACAGAACTCGGTGATTTCAGAGATGGCGCAAGGGGTACATTTTCAAATATATATTTCTTTGGATTCCCGAATCCTGCTGATGCTGGTAGGGGCGACTTATCTCTTTCTGGCGATAAAACTTTAACAAGTTTTGCTGAAGGTAACCTTGTTTTCAGTAATCTTCAGGTTACTTTGCCAGCAGGGGTAGCTTTAAATACAGTTTTCAGAAATGGTACCGATGTTCATGCAACTTCTGTTGCGTTGGGTGCAAATACAGTTGGCGCCGATTTAACAAAATTTACTGGTTGGTCATGGGCAGCCGTTTCCGGTGCTTTGAATTTCTAATATATTGCTGAGAAAGTTAAAACTCAATACCGAACTCACAGGTAATTTTTACCTGTGGGTTTTTAATTTATACTATTGAAATAAAATAAATTATGCAAATAAATAAATTGTTGTTGATCATCCCATTATTATTGTTTACAAATTTGTTAATTGGCCAGAATGGTTTTATCAGGGGTTCTGTTTTTGATGGAAAAACAGGAGAATCGTTGCCCGGTGTAAATATTTCTGTTGAAGGAACAGGAAACGGTACAACTACCGATTTGGATGGTAAGTTTAATTTTGGGGTCGTCCCGGGAACCTATCGATTAAGAATTTCTTATATTTCTTACGAAACAATTAGTATTAGTGATGTTGTTGTAAAAGCCAATGAAGCTGCTTTGTTTGAAAACCTTAAATTAAACGAAGTTGCGGTTCAGTTAGGTGAAACGGTCATCACTGCTGCAGCTATTCGAAATACAGAGTCGGCCCTGCTTACCATGAAACAAAAATCTGCGAATGTGATTGACGGTATTTCTTCATCAGCCTTAAAAAGGACTGGTGATTCGGATGCTGCTTCATCAATGAAGCGCATAACTGGCGTTTCGGTTGAAGGAGGAAAATATGTTTTTGTTCGAGGTTTGGGCGATCGTTATACAAAAACGATTCTTAACGGCCTCGATATTCCGGGCCTCGATCCCGACAGGAATACCCTGCAAATGGACATATTCCCTACAGGTATTATCGATAATCTGGTGGTGAATAAATCATTTAGTGCCGATTTGCCTGCCGACTTTACCGGGGGTGTAATCAATATTAACATTAAAGCATTCCCCGAAACTAAACAGGCCAATATTTCCTTGGGATTGGGATACAATAAAAACTCTCATTTTAATCCTGATTTTTTGACTTATAAGGGTGGAAAAACAGACTGGCTGGGTTTTGACGACGGGATGCGTAAAATACCTACTACAAACGATATTCCCCTATTCTCGGAAGTGGTTGGCAGCCCGAACGGGGAAAGAGGCCTCAGGTACAGGGAAATTCTTCGTTCGTTTAATCCAACTTTAGCTGCTTCAAAACAAACCAGTTTTATGGATTACAGTTTTGGGGCTTCTTTCGGCAACCAGTTCCAGGTCGGTAAATATACAATGGGATATATTTTTTCAGTATCATATAAAAGCAGTTCCGATTTTTTTAAAAACGCTGAATATGGAAGGTATGGAATGTCATCTGATGCCGATATAACTGAATTGGAAGTACGCGAAAAACAAGAGGGCGATTATGGAGTTAAAAACTTACTGTTAAGCGGACTGGCGGGTTTTGCAATAAAATCTCAAAAGTCAAAATACAGAATTAACTTGCTTCACTTACAGAGCGGTGAATCGCAGGCAGGTATTTTCGATTATACGAACTCCGATCAGGGGGCTGAATTTTCAGGTTTTCAGCACAACCTCGAGTACAGCCAGCGTGCACTTTCTAATTTGTTAATTGATGGCAAACATAATTTGGTTTCAAGTGGATGGGATTTTGAATGGAAGATTTCGCCAACCATTTCAACGATAAAAGATCCCGATATCCGGTATACCCGGTATGAAGATCGCAGCGGTAATTATTCCATTGGTACGGAAGTGGGTTTTCCTGAAAGAATCTGGCGCGATTTGGATGAAATTAGCCTTGCAGGGGTTTTGCATATAACAAAAGATTTTAAATTTTTACAAGAAAATGCAAAACTGAAATTTGGTGGCGCTTATACTTATAAAGATCGTGATTTTGTTATTCAAAACTTTGCAATTAACATCCGAAACATCCCGTTAACCGGCGATCCGAATGAAATTTTCCGCGAAGATAATCTGTGGCCTTATAATGGGTCAATTAGCAGGGGAACGGCTTACGAAGTGCCGTTTATCCCGGTAAATCCAAATCAGTATAATGCAAACCTGAATAATATTGCCGGTTATGTGTCGTTCGATTTTAACCCGTTAAAAAAACTGAAAGCAATTGCAGGTGTCAGGGTTGAAAAATATGAAATGTATTACACCGGTCAGGATCAGTTAGGCACGAAAGTTCTTGACAATGAAAATGTTCTTGATAATTTTAATTTTTTCCCGACATTAAATTTGATATATAAGCTTAACGAAAGCCAGAATCTGCGTTTATCTTTTTCCAAAACAATTGCGCGGCCTTCATTCAAGGAATTGTCGTATGCCGAAATTTTCGACCCCATTAGCGGGCGTACTTTTATTGGCGGTTTGTTCCGCGATGCCAACGATGTTTCCGGCATAGAGTATTGGGATGGAAATTTAACCAGCACAGATATACTGAATTATGATTTTCGCTGGGAAATTTTTCAGAAAAACGGTCAAACTATTTCGGCAAGTTTATTCTACAAATTATTTGACAGGCCTATCGAGATGGTGCAATATGCAACCCAATCCGGCTCCTACCAACCCCGAAATGTTGGCGATGGACAAATAATCGGCGCTGAGATTGAATTACGTCAGAATCTGCATTTATTCGGGGAAGCTTTCCGGAATTTCAGCTTAAATATGAATTTCACTTATACAAAATCAAAAATTGAATTAAGCTCAACTGAATATACTTCGCGGGTTTATCATGCCCGAACCGGACAGAAAATTGAAAAATACCGCGACATGGCAGGTCAGGCACCATTTATTATTAATGCTGGCTTTGCATATAGTGGAGGCGAAAATGGCTTTTGGAAAAGCCTTGAGGCCGGATTATATTATAATGTTCAGGGCGAAACCATACAGTATGTTGGCATTGCTGATCGACCCGATATTTATTTGGTTCCCTTTCACAGTTTGAATTTTAATGCCAACAAAAATTTTGGTAAAAATCAGCATTTTCAAATTAGCTTAAAAATTGAAAATTTGCTAAACAATATTAAAGAATCGGTTTATAAATCTTTTAATGCAGCGGACCAGTTTTATTCAAGAATCGATCCCGGAACTATTTATCAAGTTAAATTGAGTTATTCATTTTAAAGTAATGTTATATGAATGATAGATTATACTATGATTATAAACCAAAAAAAATAATATTTTACTAATAAACAATAACAGAATGAAAATAAAATATAATCCCCAATTAATAATAGCATCCATTTTAACTTTTGTGGTAATTGCTGTTAACGCTCAAAATATCCAAATTAAAGATGGCCTTTATTATAAAATGGGAATGCTTTATACCGGAATTCATGTTGAACATTATGATAATAAACAACCAAAGGCACAGTATAAAATTAAAAATGGAACCCTGGATGGATTAACTGTTTTCTATTATGAAAGTGGTGCAAAAAAAGAACAAAGCTCATATAAAGAGGGTAAAAAAGATGGCATTTGGATCAACTGGAGTGAAAAAGGATCTAAAATTGCTGAGGCACATTATGTGGGTGATAAAAAGCATGGAGCGTGGTTCATTTGGGATGAGAAAGGCAATCTTTTGTATGAGATGCATTATCGTATGGGTGAAAAAACAGGAATTTGGAAAATGTACGATGCCTCGGGTAAATTAATTAATGAAAGAACTTATCAGGGCATAAATTAACATTATTGTAACAGCATGGTAATATTAACTCAACCACTTTATGGTTTCTTTGCTTTGAATTTAAACAACAAACAAAATGAAAAAAATTCTGATCTCTGCCGTTTTAGTTATTGTTACAATTATTGCTTTTACAGCAAATAACACAAAAGAAACCAATACAGATACAGCAAATACTAGTGTTACGCTAAGTGGAAAAGTTATTGATTTGGTTTCCGGCGAAGCCCTTACGGGTGTAGGAATCGAAATTGAAGGTTCAAACAAAAAAGTTTATTCTGACTTTGACGGGAACTATACCATTTCAAACCTAAAACCAGGCGAGTACAATGTTATTGCTTCTTATATTTCATATAACAAAAGTTATATCGAGAAAATTAATGTGAAGAGCAATGAAGCCTTAAACATTAAATTACAAACTTCAAATTAAAATACTGCCTATCGGCTTTATTTATATATCCTGCTTAATCAGAAGAATAGCGAGCTAATGAAATAGTTCGCTATTTTTTATTCTTTTATTTTTTGATGAATATTACTGATGCGTTAAAAAACATTTAAATTTCTAAAAGCCTTATCTATTTTTATTTCATGTTCATAGAGTCTGCTTATTCTTTGGTCTGTATTCTGCAAAATCTGAGCAATTGATCTGAATAATCATTATTTTTATATGCAAATCAATAATTTTATTATGATGAAAACGACCATTAAATTTCTATCCGCAATCTTTGTTTTTTTTGTACTCATTCCTTCAACAACGGCGCAAGGTCGTCGACAGGGCCCGGAATTGACTGATGAACAGAAATTATTAAATATTATGCATACCATAAAAAGCCAAACCTTATATAATTATATCGACACTTTAGCGAGTGATGAGTTTGAAGGACGGCTATCCGGACATATTGGGTATGACAAATCAGCCGACTGGGTAATTAAAAAGTTCAAAGAATGGAACATTAAACCTTTGGGTGAAAATGGAACTTATCTGCAAAAATTCCCTCACCCATATTCTGATGTTTTTCCGGGATGCTATGTTCGCCTGAACATTGATCATAAAGGAGAAAATGTCGTTAAAGATTATATCTATGTGGATGATTTTATCCCTGGATCTACCTCTGGAAATGGTGAAATAACAGCTGAAGCAATCTATGTAGGTTATGGAATTACAGCTCCCGAATTAGGTTATGACGATTATAAAGGCATGGATGTAAAAGGGAAGATAGTTGTAATGGAAAGTGAAGCCCCGGTAGGTACTTCCGATAAAGATTTTCTGAAATGGCGTGATTATACCTTCCACCATTATAAACTTTTAAATGCTGTAAAGCATGGTGCAGCCGGATTATTATATAATTATGGCCCGATTTCAAATCCGAATAATGCCTATGTAGAGGGGTTTATTTATTCACATATCGGGGATAACATCATGACTGATATTTTTGCCGGAACCGGTAAAAAACCTGAGGATCTTAAAAAAGAAATAGGGGAAAAACTCAAACCTCAGTCATTTAAAACAGGAAAAATATTCAGCATTAAAAATAATACGCTTTACCATCCGGAAGGGGTCACAGCGAATGTGATTGCTTATATCGAAGGGTCTGACCCGGTGCTTAAAAATGAATTTATTATGGTTGGTGGTCACCTCGATTTCATGGGTAAAAACTGGGAAATTATGCCTGGTGCAGGCGATAATGCTGCTGCTGTTGCCGTTACTTTAGGACTAGCAGAAGCAATGTCGAAACTTGAAACAAAAATGAAACGGTCGGTTGTTTTTTTTGTTATTGCTGCCGAAGAGGCTGCATTAAAAGGAGTTCAGTATTTCCTAAAAAATCCAACTACAAATTCATTAAATAATATCGTTGGCTTTATAAACCTTGAAGGTGTTGGGATTGGCCATAGTATATCTTGTGGATTCGCTGGCAATTATCCTGACTTCTTTTCATATTTAGAGGGAAACAATAATAAATACATACACAGATATATCACGGGAGCTTATTCGACCAACTTGGCCCGACCAAGACAAGATGCAGTTTTTTTCGATTGGTACGGAATTCCGGTGCTCTCTCTTGGTACGTTTGGAAATGCGGGAGGAGCCGGTACTTATCGTTATCATACTCCTTATGATAATATTACTAATATTACGCCGGAAGTCACAGAAGATATTACTCAATTATTGTTTATGTCAATCTATCAAATGGCTAATGCAGACAAACTTGATTTCAAGCGTGGAGAAATGAAACCTCAATTTATCAATAAGGATCCAAATATTTTGCCTGATTAAACTCAAATTTGCTCTTTAACAAAAATCCTCGGCTTACTAGTCGAGGATTTTTTATTTTATCCAATTGATAAGCAATTGTAATACATGGAAATACGATTGTTTAAGTTGGTTTTTAACAATGAAACCATGAAACACATTAACACTTAAACACCCCAACACAATTGCAAATGCAGTCGTCATTCGATTGTCATACAATAGTAATACATTGTAATACATGGAAATACGATTGTTAAAGTTGGCTTTTAACAATAAAACCATGAATCAATCGAACAATGAAACACTTTAACATATCATTGACTAATTATCAAATCAACTAATTGATTATTTTTGCAGCATGGCAAACGAAGAACTTTTTAAAAAAATCATTGCCCATGCGAAGGAGTATGGCTTTGTTTTTCAGTCAAGCGAAATTTATGATGGACTTAGTGCGGTATATGATTACGGTCAAAACGGAGCTGAGTTAAAGAAAAATATTAAAGATTATTGGTGGAAGTCGATGGTTCAATACCATGAAAATATTGTGGGAATTGATTCTGCTATTTTTATGCATCCTACCATTTGGAAAGCATCGGGACATGTGGATGCTTTTAGTGACCCGATGATCGATAATAAAGATTCAAAAAAGCGTTATCGCGCAGATGTTTTAGTTGAAGATTTTATTGCAAAGATTGAATCCAAAATTGAAAAAGAAGTTGATAAAGCTGCTTCCAGATTTGGAGAATCTTTTGATAAGACTCAATTTTTAGCAACCAATCAAAGGGTGTTGGATAATCAGCTCAAAATCGATGATATCAAAAACCGCTTGTATCCTGCGATGGATGCCAATGATTTTGCAGGCATTAAAAAATTGATCGAGGATTTAGAAATTGCATGCCCCTTATCAGGATCGAGGAACTGGACCGAGGTTCGACAATTTAACCTGATGTTTTCTACCCAAATAGGCTCATTAAGTGAAGAAGCCAATCAAATTTATTTACGTCCGGAAACTGCACAAGGCATATTTGTGAATTATCTGAACGTTCAAAAAACCGGACGGATGAAAATCCCATTTGGAATTGCCCAAATAGGTAAAGCTTTTAGAAATGAAATTGTTGCCCGTCAGTTCATTTTCCGTATGCGCGAATTTGAACAAATGGAAATGCAATTTTTTGTAAAACCAGGTGAAGAAATGAAATGGTACGAATACTGGAAGGAAGCAAGGATGAAATGGCATCTTTCATTAGGTATCCCTGCCGAAAACTATCGTTTTCACAATCATGAAAAACTGGCACATTATGCCAATGCTGCTGCCGATATCGAATTCAATTTTCCTTTTGGATTTAAAGAGTTGGAAGGGATTCATTCGAGAACCGATTTCGATTTGGGGGCCCATCAGGAATTTTCGGGTAAAAAACTACAGTATTTTGATCCAGAATTAAATGAAAGTTATGTTCCTTATGTAGTTGAAACCTCGATAGGTCTTGACCGAACTTTTTTGGCCATTTTAAGTCATGCTTATACTGAGGAAAAATTGGAAGACGGATCGGAGAGGGTTGTTATGAAAATACCCCCGGTTTTAGCCCCGATCAAAGCTGCTATATTGCCTTTAATGAAAAAAGATGGTTTGCCCGAAAAAGCGCGTGAAATCATGGATACCTTAAAGTTTGATTATATGTGTCAGTATGAGGAAAAAGATGCCATAGGACGTCGCTACCGTCGTTATGATGCCATCGGAACGCCTTATTGTATTACGATCGATCATCAAACTTTGGTGGATCAAACGGTAACCATTCGTGAACGGGATAGTATGAAGCAGGAACGAATTCCAATTGAAAATATATCGGGGATTATTGCAGAAAAGTTAAGAAATTAAAGATAGATCTAGAAAATAGGGATGGCTTCCTAAAAGAGGAAGCCATCCCTATAAGAATTTCTTCAATAATAGATAAAAAAATTAAAGGAATTTAATCTTATTTAGCTCAGGGTAAAGAAAGGAAAGCGACTTTATAGGTCGCTTTTTACTTATATTTTAGGACTATGGGAGCCAGAGCTTAAGTCAAAATCTTAACATTACATCTCTACTTCGCTCGATATGACTTTATTTTTTATTATATTTTGTCATCGTAAGGCCAATTCCAATACTTACAAAACTTTTAATAATATCAGTTGCAACTTTGATACGTGGGATAAGGATATCCTCTTCGGTTTTGGTCCATCTTCCAAGTACATAATCAGATTGAAAGCCTTGAGCAAAGTCATTACCAATGCCAACTCGGAGCCTAGGAAATTCAGTAGTTCCCAAATGTTCAATAATACTCGTTAATCCGTTGTGGCTTCCGTCGCCACCTTTGCTTTTTAATCGTAAACCTCCAACCGGGAGTGCTATATCATCTAAAATGCTTAGCGAATTCTCAATTGGAATGTTCTCTTGTGTTAACCAATATTTAACTGCTTTACCGCTTAAGTTCATATAAGTTGCAGGTTTCGCCAAAATAAGTACTCTTCCCCTATATTTCATCTTTGCAATAGAAGCGAGTCGTCCGGGTTCAAATTTAACACCAGCCTCCTGAGCTAAAGCATCCAATACTATAAATCCAATATTATGACGGGTATTTTGATACTCATCACCAATATTTCCTAATCCTGTAATTAAATATTTCATTATTAACAAAAAAATATGGGTGTAAAGTTAGAAAATAACCTTACACCCATTCTTAATGAGTTTTATAAAATGCTATTCTTCTGATTTTCCCTCGGTTGATTTGCTTTCTTCAGTTGATTCTTCTTCATCAGCAGCTTCAGCAACAGCTGCAGCACGGGCGGCAAATACTCCAACAATAATCGAATTTGGATTATCAAGGAAAGTTATTTTATCGTTTTTAACATCAGAAACAAGTATTGAGTCTCCGATTTTTAATTTAGAAATATCAATTACCAATTGATCTGGTAAATCTTCGAGCAAAGCTTTTATCTTAATTTTCCTAATTTTCTTCACAAGTTTCCCTCCGGTAATTACACCGGGTGCAGTACCTTCTAAAGCAACCGGAACAGCAATAGTTACTTGTTTGCCAGGTTGAATTTCCAAGAAATCGGCATGTAAAATATTATCATGTACAGGATGATATTGTATATCCTGAAGAACTGCGGTGTAATTTTTATCACCAATCGTTATTTCAACGATATAAACATGTGGTGTAAAGATGATTCCTTTAAAGTTTGTTTCATCAGTAAAGAACTGAATTTGTTCTTTTCCGCCATAAATAACACAGGGAACTTTTCCTTCTTTTCTGTGTTTTTTAGCATCTTTTTTCCCTACGCTCTCTCTTAGAGAACCGCTCAATGATACTGTTTTCATAATTTGTTTGTTTTAATTTATTAGAATTTGAATAATGAACTTATCGACTCTTTATTCTCCAGTCGTTTAATTACTTCTGCAAAAAGATCGGCGGTCGAAAGCACCGTAAATTTTTCGTGGTTTTTCTTAATCGGTATGGTATCGGTAAATACAATCTCGCTGAACGGAGAGTTTACCAATCTGTCAAACGCTTTTTTTGAGAAAACCGGGTGTGTACAAAACGCGCGTACACTTGAAGCACCATTTTCCATCATTAATTCGGCTGCCTTGGTTATGGTGCCTGCTGTATCAATTATATCATCAACTAAAACGATATCTTTTCCATTAACATCTCCAATCAAAGCCATCTTTGCAATTTCATTTGGTTTTGCTCTTGTTTTATAACAAATCACAAAATCTGTCCCTAAAATTTTTGCATAAGCGGCTGCCCTTCTGGTTCCGCCTGTATCAGGAGAAGCCATAGTAAGATTGGGCAAATTCAAACTTTTCAAATACTTAACAAAAATGCTTGAGGCAAATAAATGATCAACCGGAACATCAAAAAATCCTTGAATTTGATCTGCATGTAAATCGATGGTAATTATACGACTAACACCGGCAGCAGTTAATAAATTGGCAACCAATTTAGCTCCAATTGCTACACGCGGTTTATCTTTTCGATCTTGTCGGGCAAAACCAAAATAAGGAATTACGGCTACTATACTTTTGGCAGAAGCTCTTCGGGCTGCATCAACCATCAATAATAATTCAAAAAGATTTTCCATCGGAGGCTGAGTAGACTGAACAATATATACGTCTAAACCCCTAATGTTGTCTTCGAAGGAAGGCTGAAATTCGCCGTCTGCAAAAACAGTTATAGAAGAGTTTCCGAGTTTTGTTCCGTAACTTTTTGCTATTTGTTCGCTTAGGTATTTTGAATTTCTTCCTGAGAATATAACACTCATGATGCTTGCTTATTGTTAAATGGATGAGTAAGTTTCGGCTGCAAAATTATGATATAAAATCTTCTCCTGCAAAATAATCGCGTACTATCTCAAAAACTTAAAATATTTTCTGGGGATAATATGTTTTTTTGAGTATTTTTGCACTTTCAGAGACGTCCTGATTTCATTTATGCCCGGGTGGCGGAATTGGTAGACGCGATGGTCTCAAACACCATTGAGGTAACACTCGTGCCGGTTCGATCCCGGCCCCGGGTACAGAAACGGAAAAGACAGATTTTTTATCAGTTTTTTCCGTTTTTTTCTTGCGTAATTCATTAGTATCCTGAAATATCCAATCAAGCACTTTGGAGCTTTATTGGCAAATTTACCTATAACCTGTGCAGCATGAGTTCCCTCATTGGTTCTTTTTGTAATTTTATCGTTCTCTACTTCAGGGGTTACAAGATAGAAAACCATCATTAATTTATTATCCGAGTTTGAAAGATCAAGCGGATTTTCGTCTGAGTGGATATATGTGTTTATTTCTAAACTAAAGTCTAAAGTTTGGTTTAAGATAATACAATAATGAATTTAATAATTACACAATTAGTTGATTTTGTCTTCTGAAATAAGCCAAATAAAAAAGCATTATTGAAATACATAAATAGAGAATAGTTATCCCTTTAAAATTGAATCCATCACCTCGTTCTATAATGCTGCGAAAAGGCAATCCTATCAAAGGCCCAATAATCCATAGTATGATATAAACAATGTCAAAAACTACAGATTTTTTACTCAATACGACCAAGCATATGGACAGTGATGGAATGAAAGTAGCACTAATTAACCATGCATATAAACTATTCCAATCTGCTTCAAAAATAAAGCGTAGCCCTGCTCCCGAACCAGTAATCATCGAAATTACTATTCCTACACCATATAATGCAATAAGTTGGCGAGTTGAAATTGCGCTTATCGAAAAAATTATTTTTTCTGTATGATATTTAACTTCTTTGTTGCCAAGACCTGACCAAATGGATATTGGCCAAAGCCAACATAAGGGGAGAACCTGCCTTACAAGTTCTTCCTTACTTACAATAAAAGAAGAAATGAATAATATAAATGTCACCATAAACCACCACCATCTTTGCTCTTTTGATATTAAGTATAGTTCAATGAACATTATTCTTAATATACTTTTAATAGAAGCCCACCACCTTATTCTATTTGGGTATTGTTTTAGGTTATTGGGGGTATGGATAAAATTTATTACTGTCGGTTTTAATTTTGTTTTTATTTCAATGGGATTATATGAGGGTTCTCTTTGCGCATCCTTAAATAATGTTGATTTTGCCTTCTTCTTTCTATCTTTATTAATATAATGGGATGGATCGAACCTATCGAAAGGAACTGCAGCACAAAATACCATCAAAATTGATATCCCAATCCAGAGTATTCTTTCAAAAAACATATTTAATGTCCATTTTATTCCTGTCCATTCGAAAACACTTATTTCTTGCTCACCCTTTGGAACAAATAGATCGCTTACTCCATTTTGAATTTCACCATGTTGTGTCATCAATTGATCACGAATACTAATAACAATTCTCGACAAACCGAAAACATCATTTTGCGGTTCAATATCAACCGATGTTCCAAATAATCGACCTATAAAAATCAATATAGCCGAAATCCAAATAGCAAAATATAGAACATTACCAAAACTTTGACGCAAAAACGGAATACTTTCAAAAAAAATGGCCAGAGCAGACACAATTGCCAATGTTGGAAAGCTAATTAACCATAAGTATGCAATTAATTCAATTAACTGATAACTGGAGCTTTCAGCTCGCAATAGTTGCATTAAAAATGCAATGATTGTTAAAATGAACAAAATGATTGAGAAAAACGTCAGATTACTTATGAATTTACCCATCAAATAAGTTGGCTTAGTGATAGGGTTTGATGCGATAATCAAACCAAAATGTGTTTCATAATCCGATATAATAGAACCCTTAATAAAATAGAACCCGAACAGTGAGAAGATGGTCGATGATAATATTCCATAAATTACACCAATCCATGCCGAGTTATAATATCCCCTGCAACTATTAATAACAAATGCTTCATATCCTGCATCAGCAGAAGGAACCATAAAGTAACCAAACATAATGGTAACAAAGATTAACACAAAGAAACTATTTTGACGTGTTCGTTGGAGCAGATCGACGCGAATTAAATGAGAAAGTATGTTTATCGTTACCATAATTAATTTTTATTTAGAAAAATTATTTGATAAAGAAATATGATAAAGGTATGCATCTTCCAAATTTGGGGAGGTTTGCTGTGTATTTATTGCAGGAGGCACATCAGAAATAACCCTGATCAGTATACCCTCACTTCTTCTTATTATACCAGAAACGATGTGTTTCTTTTGAAAAGTCAATAATTCATCGCTTTTAATTGTTAGCATCCATACTTTACCTTCCGCTTTCTGAATCAACACTTCTGGAGATTCATGACAAAGCAATTCCCCTTTTTTAATTATTGCAATATTATTAGCCGTCGCCTCTACATCTGAAACAATATGGGTGGATAAGATCACTATTCTACTTCCAGATAAATCGGAAAGTAAATTTCTAAATCGGATACGCTCTTCAGGATCAAGCCCTGCAGTTGGTTCATCAACGATCAATAGTTTTGGATCATTAAGGAGTGCCTGAGCAATTCCAATACGTTGTTTCATTCCCTGAGAATAACTTCCAAGGAGACGTTTTGATACATCAACTAAATTTACCAGTTCAAGTAGTTCTCCAATCCTTTTTTTTGTATGGTTGCGATTCATCCCCTTAAGTATGGAAATATATTTAAGGAATTCAATTGCATTAAGATTTGGATAAATACCGAAATATTGAGGTAAATATCCCAGTTCTTTTCTTAAGTCATTAGGATAAAGGCTAATATCTTTATCATTCCAAAAAACTGCACCTTCAGTAGGCTTTGTTATCGTAGCCAAAATATTCATCAAGGTAGATTTACCTGCCCCATTTGGTCCTAAGAGTCCTAATATCCCATTTTCGAGGTTAAGCGAAAAATTTTTCGCACCCCAAATATTGTTCTTATATAGTTTGCTTACATTGTTTATTTCCAGTCTCATATGTTTTTTAATCATTTTTTAAGCCGATGAATTCATAGGTAATATTTGAAGTTGGTAAATTTCAAATCCCTCAATAGTTTATCATGATTGGATAATAACCTGTTTTAATCTTTTATATAAACAAGTACATTCCACGAAGGTTTTTGATAAAGAAGGAAACTAAAACTAGCATCTATTGCACATTGATTTATGATATCTCTTGTTAAACCTGAGTTTGAATGATAACTATCAACAAAAGCAATTTTTCCACCTTTTTTTAAATATTTATAGGCATTTTTTAACCATTCGTTTTTTTTCTCAAACTCATGAAACCCATGATAAATAACTATTAAATCCAATTCTTTTTTTGGAAAACAGGGATCGATTTCAGTCCCCTTAACTGTTATAATATTATCTAAAATATTCAACTCTTTTTGAAAGTCCTTAGAATATTTGGTTAAAATATTAAGATTCTCTTCAGATATGTCATTAGCATAAATAATTCCATTCAATCCTATCCTTTCTGATAAGTGAAATGTAAAATATCCTTCCCCTGCACCAGCTTCACCAATAAACATTCCGGGTTTTATTTCCAATAAGTTCATGATAATGTTTGGTCTTTCAAGTGAGTCCCTTTCTGCTCGACTTTGAAGATAGAAGTCCTTAGTTATTGACGGTTTTTTTTGATTATTAACTAAAATATTTAAATGTTGGTCAGGATTTCTATTTCTGGTGTCGTTAGAAATATTATTAAAATATTTTGCAAATTCATCTTTCATATTCTGTGGTGGATCAACCCCCGGTCGCAAAGCTTCATTTACAATAGATATAATATACCATCTGCCATTTTGTTTTATCAAATGAAAACAATCAATACCTAATTGGGGTGGGTAGTTAAGGGTTGGAATAGTTACAGCATAGATAACATAGCAGGTAGCAATATCACCCATTATTTCGTAACTGTCGATTATTTTTTCTTCCTTAATTCCAGTCTCTTTAAGGTTTTGTTCTTCCATATCCTTCAACCACAGAGCTACAAAACCATCCCGGTCAACCAATGTCATTTCAGTTGGACTGGTACGCAATATAATATTAGCCTGAGGATGAAATAGATTTTTAATTTTCTCCCAGTCTGGCGGATTCCCTCCATCAAAGGACATTAATGTGTAAGCAGTTGTTATCAGCTCCTGGGGAGTCAGGTATTCAGTGTTCTGAGAATTTAGATTCATTGTCAGGACCATAAACAAGCTTATGGTTAGCCCTATCTGCCTTGCTATTTTCATGTTGTAATTTAATTAAATTTTTAATTCCTCTTATCTCCTATACAGATAGGAGATTTTCATAAAAAACCCTCTTTGCTGTTCCACCGGATTAATCCTTGAGCTAAAGAAAGGTTCAGTTGGTTCTTCCTGTCTGAAGATATTGCCGTAGCCCATAAAGAATACTGTACCGGGAATATAGGTAAAGGATACCAGGTAATCAGAAAGAAGGGTTTTCCGGTAGCTATTGTACTCTTCGATAGCTCTTAGAAATAAATATTTATTAATCTGATAAGTTATCTGAACGCGCCCAATCTGATAATTATAAAGGGGAGAATTATCGTTCTCATTTTTGAAGTCTGCTAGGATATGGCTTAATGTAATACTCAGTTTTGGGACAGGGGTTAAAGCAATATTACTAGTCAACCTATTACTTACACCCCCATAAGGGTCTGATGAATAATAAATTGCATGGGTTCTACGATAAAGTATTCCGGCTGAAAGCCATGTTCCTATTCTGCTAGATAACAAAGCATGATAACCGCTGGTATTAAAGGTCTGACCAAGATAGACCTCATTTGACAATGAGTATTTTATCTTGAAAACTGTGGAGTTTCCAAGATAGAATTGAACTGAAGCATGATTAAAGGTTTCCCACAGATTGTAGAATTTATCATAAGTGGCTGATGCTAGGGCCTCAAAATCAATTCTCTTCATGAAACTTGAGTCGAAATACACTTTGGGCCTGATCAATGCGCTAACCTGGCTAACTCCCGTTCTGTTATAATAACCAGAAGCCACATTAAAGTCTTTGGCAATATCCCGTTGGGTGAGGAAAAAGTCAAGATTTCTCTTCAAATTAATGTAAGTAAATCCGAAGGTATGACCTGATTGATTCTTATTGGTATTATTGGATACCTCATTTGAAGTGGTATGAGTGTTATAAGCATTGTACTCCAGAAAAGAAGACTTGCCAATTTTCGTCTTTCCATCAATTCCGTAGGCATGGTTATTAATATCCTTGTCTAATCGCCCGGAATATAAAAGTCCCAGAAAATTTTCACCCTGGTAATTAAATTTATATCTCAAAATCGGAACCTGGGCAAAGGTTTTACTTTCTTCAAGGGTCTCCCCCAATTCGTCAATGGCATAAAGAACAGCTAATGTGTTCTTTTTATTAATACTACCCGACAATTTCAAACCAGCAATTGGATTTGCAATGGTCCTTGTGTAAATCATGTAATGCAACGGATCCACTACCGAGGTGCTTGTTGATGCAACCAGAAATTGATCATTTCCCTCAAGAAAAAAAGGTCTTTTCTCCTGGAAAAACAATTGTGATCTCAGGTTTATATCAACCTTACCTGCGTCTGCTTCAATCTGACTAAAATCAGGGTTTATCGCAGCATCCAATATTAATGAAGAAGTTAAGCCATATTTCAGGTTAACACCCGGTGATAATTGATTTAAATCGTTCTTTAAAACTCCTTCTGATGATCTTGATTGATGGAATGAATAAGTCAGTGTAGGTAATGCCTCAAACAGTTTATAGGATTTAATATCCGGGAATTGAATCTTGGCTAATTGGTTTAAAAAGGCCCCACCCTGCTGAGGATCAAAAGAGGGATAGGTAACGTGAGTGGATATCTTACTTGAGCGGCGCTCTAGTAAGAAGCCCATAGTGACCGGTGATTTCTCAGAATATCTCAGACTTTTGAAAGGAATTTGTATTTCAACCGTATAACCATTCTCATTGAGTTTACCTGCACTGTACCAAACAAGGTCAACCCCAATATCTTCGCTGGTAGTTGATGAAAAAGAATCATATTGAATCCCTCTTGGATTGACCACAAAGCTCATCATACCCTGAAGATCATTTTTTGAATTAAGCCCAATGCATACCCAATCATCATTCACAATCTTATCCCTTGCAGACATGGTTGCAATGATCTTTTCTGGTTCTGACTCATGACAGATGAATGCGCAATAAATGTTCTCTGCATCATAAGCTATATAGGCAATGGTTGAATCATTTAGCTTTTTACCAAAATCAGGAAGATATGAAGTAAAATCAGTAAAACCGGTTAACTTAGACCATATTGGTTCATCCAGAACTCCATCGATGGTAATTTTTTCGTCCACTTTTCTCGGTTTTACTGAATTAGTAGCGTTTAATGTGACGTTATTCAAAATAATAATGAAAAGGATTATAAATTTTATTTTCATTTTGTAGGATTATTAGATAATGGTATAAAAGATTTGATTATGTTCTAACTCTATTTTTTCCAGTACTCTACTGGAGGGATTCTGTTCTTTATTTCAACTCTATAAATATTACCTTTTTTATCACGCAGAAATTTGAAGGTAATAAACGATTGATCAAACTGAAATTTATCCTTGGCAACAGGAATTAATTTGATTTTATCACCATTGTTTCTTTTATAAATAAGTTGTTCACTTTCAATTATTATATTTCTGTTCTCGTTTTGAGAGTTGAGATACTCACCCTTATATTCAAGCAAGTTAGTTGGTTTATATGTTGGTTTCCATTGATAAGGCTTGCCAATTATCAGTGCAGCAATTTTAACTGATAAATCAGAAGGGGAATCGTAATCGCGGTTGGTCAGGATAACAACAAAAACATCCTCGTTAGGCAGATAAATTGCATTTGAACGGTATCCATTTATGCTTCCCGCATGTTCGTATGCAATACTTCCATTTACATCGGAGATATTCCAGCCAAGTCCATACCCCGTGCCTGTACCATCATTGAGTTTAAATTCGGTTCTGGCAATTTCAAGTGATTTTGGGTTTATAAGGATATTCCTTTTTAGTGCCTCATTCCATTTAAGCAGATCACCAGCAGTTGTAATAATAGACCCACTTGAGAAACGTTGAGAAATGCTTACATACTCCGCATTAATCATCTCTCCATTAACTGCCTGATAGGGATATGCCCTATTCTTTATAACTTTCTGATTATTTCCATAATATGTATTTGACATTTCGGTAGGCTTAAAGAGTTTTTCCTTTAAATAGTTTGGATAGGACATTCCTGAAACAATTTCAATTATCTTTCCTGCAAGGGTGTATCCCGAATTGCAATAACTCCATTTTGTACCTGGAGCGAACTCCATAGGTTGATTTTTAAATTCATTAATCAATTCATCCACCGAAAAATCTATTCTTTCCTTGTTGGCATTCCAGCCATCTATATCTCCAAAGCTCTTGATTCCAGACGTATGGCTCAATAAATGCCTTACAGAAATAGAATGTCCGTGAGTGGGGTAGTCTTTAATGAATTTGGTGATATCATCATCGAGTGACAATTTTCCCTGCTCAACTAGCTGTAAAATGGCTACTGCAGTAAATTGTTTAGTTATTGATCCTATACCCAAAATCATATTGGTATCCATAGGAACATTCAATTCCAGGTTGGCCATACCAAAGGCTTTTTGGTAGATTACCTTCCCTTTTAAAGCAACAAGGATGACACAACCAGGGTCGGTTGATTTATATTGTTCAACTATCAGCTTTTCAAACTTTGTCTTTAATATATTAGAGTCATCATTTTGCGCAGATATATTTAATTCACATAAAAACAATATCAATAGAATGTTAAAATATGTTGTTATTTTCATATTAGATAGATTAAGTTTTATTTTAATTCGTTAATTATTTTAGCATCAACCCAATAGATGTCACTAAAGTAATTTTGTGGAGAGTTATTAAACCGTTTGAAATCTGAGTAATCCTGTGGATTCTCAGGAATAGTACTCAACGGTGTTCTTCTTGAGCCGGTAAAGAACATGTATTTCCCATCCGGACTTAGCATCGGGCTATATTCACTTCCCATCGAATTAATTTTATCGCCCATATTCCTTGCTTTAGTCCAATATCCATCGGGTTTTCTAAAACTGATATACAAATCATCCCCTCCAAAACCATTGGGTCGGCTTGATGCAAATATTATAAAGCTTTCGTCAGGAGAAACATAAGGGTCAAACTCCCGAAACTCTGAATTAATGGAACTATCAAGCTTTTCGGCAGTAGAATATTCACCTTTTACAAGTTTTGACCTGTAAATATTGTTTGTTCCCTGACCTTCCCTTTGGCTTGAAAAATATAAATTTCCATTCTTGGTAACCATAGGGAAATAGTCCTCGCTTTCGGAGTTAATAAGTTTACCCAAATAAACCGGATTACCCCATGTGTTGCCTTTTCTATCTACCATCCAAAAATCGTTATCCTTTTTTGGCTCGGTAGTTCCCGGCAATGGTCTTCTGGAAGAAAAGAATAGTTTCGTTCCATCGGAAGAGATATTGATATCAATATCCCCAAATCTGCTTGCAAAAGGTAAGAGTTCTGGTTTACCCCAAATACCATTTCTCATTTTCATTTGGAATATTGAAGCGCCAGTGGGTTTTCGTAAACAAAAATATAATTCAGAACCATCAGGTGAGAATACAGAGTTAAGCTCGTCGAGTCCGGTTGATACAATACCAGGGGCAAATAGTTCAGGTACATCACCTGGCAACTTTTGTCCGAGGTATAAACCTGTTGGCCTTGAAACGCCATTTTGTTGTGCGAATAGAGTTCCACACGCTATTATAAGTATCGCTGAAAATACAATCTTTTTCATGACAAGTCCTCCATTTTAAAGTTCTTTCATTCTAATATTATCAATTATCTTAGCATTAACCCAATAGATATCACCATTGTCGTTTACCCTTCGGTGAAAAAAGAAGCACTTCCCATTGGGAGAAACACTTTCTGGAAGCTTGATTTTCGTGGTATTAATATCAAGTCCTGTATTCTTTAGATTTGTCCATGAACCATCGGCATATTAATATTACATAAATGACGTTATTTCATCTATTTAATGTTTTCTATAGCCAACAATCAGCGCATAGATTGAAATGAACAACATTGGTAAATGCATTATTCCACCCCACCATGCTTGAGAGAAGTTAATGCCCCAAGTAAAAAAAATATTGTATGATGCAAAGAGCAACCCAAAAATTCCTGACACTCGCATGATAAACAAGTTAATATGCGGATAAAATAATGATTGCAATGTAATATACACAGGGAGCATCATACATAATGCTAATCCTCCTGCCGATGAGAAGATCAATAGTGGATCTAAATGTGGTAAACCGTGTCGTTCAGGCAACCAGAATGCAAATAAAGATGCTGGAATCAAAAAGTAATGCATTGGCTGGAAGGAGATTTTTGAATAACCATTTTTCTTACTATAGATTTCACTAAACCATGCAAATGAAATTATGCCTATCATAACAAACCCTCCTGTATTGAAAACAGTTCCATAATTTGGATGATTAAACCCAATAAGTTGCACCGTATAGAAAAGCAGGTAATGAAACCCTACAAACAGGGAGAATGCCGTTCTGGCTTTGTTCCTGATCAAAAATAAAACAACAACCATCAGGATAAAAGCAAGCTTAACAGGCAAATACAGGAAGTTAAGTTTAGATACAAGTGCGTAATTGGTTGTTGCTTGATCCAATGCCATAAACTCATCAAGAGACCAATTTGCTGTTGAAACCGGAGGCAAAAATTGGATTAGTACAACTACCGCAAAAAACCACCACATAGAGGATAGGCTGGTCAACTTTTCATTAGAATTTGTTTTCATACATTTTTCATTGAAATTCTTTTTATATATATTTTAAATTGTATTTATTTTACTTTGTGTTTTGCAATTATGTTCCATGCATTTGATGCATTTCCATAGTTTGGATCAAGTTCGAGAGCCTTTTCATAGCATTCAATCGCAGATTTATTATTCTTTATTAGGAGAAATGCTTCTCCAAGACTATCAAAAGCATTCGCAGACTTAGGGTATCGTTTAACAATAAGTTTAAAAACCTCTATGGCATCATTCAGACGTTTCAATTCAATTAATTCATAGCCAATATTATTGAGTTGAGACTCATAAAACATAACCTGACTATTATTAGTTAAATTCATGAATTCATCTGGTATATCAGCAATTTTACTTTCAGCTAAAAGTTTTCTTAATGCCAGATCACCAAATATTCTTGGATTCTCCATTTTTTTATCGGTAATAATCTCAAAAATCTTATCGTAGATTTTATATGTTTCTGATCCATTATTGCTCAGAATAATAATTGTAATCCCATTGTCAGGGTTTTTTATATAAAGATTTGATATGCCAGGCAGATGACCGGAATGCCATACGATTTTACCTATACTTGAATTTCTTATACGCCAACCATAACCATAAGATTGACCCTTAAGCTCAATCTCGATTGTATCGCCATTCGCCAGTAATCCCGGGGTATAAAGTTCTTGTAATGTATTTAATGATACTATTTTCCCTGAATTTAAGGCATCATCATATTTTAATAAATCTTCGGTTGTGGAAAGAATGTTTCCATCCCCAACAATACCATCAAGGTATTTCAGGTAATCAAACTCCTCAAAATTCTCTGGTAATAGATAGCCTTTTTGACTCATTGAAATGATATATCCCTTTGCAATTTCTGCGTTTTCTTCGTTACTACGATTATCGCCCTTAACCCAAGTACTATTCATTGCTAAAGGCGTAAAGATTCTATTAGCCATAAATTCTTGATAAGTATTACCTGAAACTTTTTCAATTATTAATGCCAATAGAACATAGCCTGTATTTGAGTATTTCCAACTCTCGCCTGTTTTGAAATCGAGTTCAATTTTCTCTTCTTGCAGTATTTTCAAAACATCTTTATTGGTGGCAACTTTGGATTTATCCCAATGGTCCTCCATGAAATTATAAAAATCAGGAATTCCCGAAGTGTGGTTCAATAGATGCTTAATTGTAATACCCTGGTAAGGTAATTCTGGGAAAAATTTGGACATTTCATCAGAATAATCCAGTTTTCCTTCTTCTTTGAGCATAGCAATAGCAAGTGCTGTAAACTGTTTTGTAATTGATGCAAGGTCGAAAACCGATTGAGATGTAAGTTTTTTTTGACTTATAAAATTTGCATACCCAAACTCTGAACTGTACAGTACTTTTCCATTCTTTGCAACTAAAACATTCCCGTTGAATGCATAATTTTCAGATAAGGATTCAAAAAAGGAATCTATTCGCTGAGATATTTTCTCATTGTTTTCAACCCTTGGATTGCAAGAAATTATTGTAATTAGTATGAGAATTACATAAATTATGTTGTTTAGTCTATTTTGCTTCATTTCTATTAATACTATCTATTTTAAAATCGTTTTCATATCAATACAAAATATATTAAACCGCCCATTATCGAAGTGCAAAGCTTTTTTCTGTATTTCATCAAAAGAGTGATTTGGGCTTCGGTCATTTAGGTTCAAACTTCTGTTGCTTGCAAAGAACAGGTACTTTCCATCAGGGCTTAATGAGGGTGACATTTCAGTGAATTGAGAGTTGACCCCATTACCTAGATTTTTGGCTTTAGTCCATGTTCCATCTAACTTACTAAACGAAATATATAAATCGCCTTGTCCCTTATCGTCTGGCCAGCCATGTGAGGTATAAATCAGAAAGCTTTCATCAGGAGCTACAACGGCATTGTACTCGCCAACTTTTGTATTTATTGAATCCGAAAGCAGTTCGGGTTCAAGGTACTTTCCATCCTGAAACCTGGATTTCATGATTTTCATGCTGGCAGAAGTAAAATAAAGTGTTTGATTATTTGTAACAGAAGGATAAAACTCATTATTCTTAGTATTTATAGGAGCACCTATATTAACAGGGTTTCCCCATCCTGTAGCAGTTTTTTCGACATACCAGATGTCGTAGTCTTTCTCTTTGCCGGAATTATCCACAGGCCGGTTTGAACAGAAATACAATCGCTTCCCATCAGGCGAAAACATAGGTTCGCAATCATCGAATTTACCTGAAAAAGGCGCAATCTGTGGTTTACCCCATTTTCCATTTTTATCCTTTTTGATCTGGACAATGGTAAAATGGGGTTCTTCAAGGATGCAATAGAAAATCTCGCTTGAATCGGGTGAAAGTGCCAGATCCCGATCATTTAACCCAGAGGATATTAGGTTGGGACAATAAATCATCGCTGAATCAGCTATATTTAAAGCCCCAATATAAAAATCTACAATTTTTGTATTATCAGTTTTACAGGAGGCAAACAAAATACAGATTAATAATAAGTTAATGATGATTTTCATATTCGTTGACTTTTAATTACATATGATTAATAAAAAACCAGATATCAATAAGCCCAAAGCCTTAACCCAACAATTTCGTAGTAATAAAAGAAAATGGATAAACCAAGCAATGTAAAAGAAACTGTTAGAAGGTATATTTTTTCCATTTTATTTTTAAACCCCGTCCTTTTGGATAAATCGTAGGACCAAATGCTGATTAACGAAAACAATGGAAAAAGCAAGGAGAAAGCAAATACCAGGATACTGGTTAAGGAAACTTTTCCGGCATGAATGGCATCGCCAAACCAGACAGAAAGGGCATATAAACAAATGAAAAAGCTTAAAACACCCAGCAAAGGCCATAGGCGCCCCCAAACAGAAAATTCCTGTTTTGATTTACCAAGTAATTTTCTTACCAGTTTTTTAACTGGCCAGACAATGCTAAACACTATAAATGAAAGAAAGATGATTATACTTAGAAATAAAAAAATCCTGTGAAATGCCGGGATCCATGCTGAACCTTTATAATAAAAAAGCTTACCGGAGATAGTTAACATCATTTTTCCATCTGAATCTTCGAAAAAATAAACGGATTCGAAATTTTCAGTTGACATTCGGTATGCATTGCCGTCCACATGGATAAGAGCAATTTTATTGCCTTGAAATTCAGTAATATATAAAGAATCTTCCTCAAATGTTATGGTTTGGCCTCCTAAAAAATAATTCGGAAACCTGTCGAGGCTGATGCCATAATTTGCCTGGGTATAATATCCGGTTAGTTCGTTATTGTTTAATCTTTTTATGGAATAAATGGATGAATCCTTCTGAATACTCTTGTCAGAATCTAAATACGAAGCAACAGCACTGACCAATTTCCAGAAATAATCAGAGTTTTGGTTAATCAGGACAATAAAACCGATTCCCGATTCCGGATTGATGAGGAATATAGAATTAAAATTAGGTAATCCGCCTCCGTGACCATAGAATTTTTGACCATCTACAAAGAAAGAACTGAAACCAGAACCATATCCTTGCTTAAACCCTTCTTTTGCCGGAATGGAAGAGGAAGGATAGCGCATTTGTACTAAAGTTGCAGAATCAATGATACTTCCCTGATCAAATTGGCCATTATTTAAAATCATCTGGACAAATTTTGCCAAATCGGATATGTCAGAATTGATTCCTCCCGAAGGCCTCATCATTACCGGCGTATATGGCACAGGTTTACCATCATTGGTATATCCTTGGGCAAAGCTTGTTTTGTCAAATGCTGTTCTGTAATAGGTTGTTGAATTGGCACCTGTTTTATCCAGTATATTTTGCCGGATGTATTCTTCAAACTTCATTCCTGTTGCTTTTTCAATAACAAGCGCCAGCAATGAATAAGCATCATTCGAATAAGAAGTGAATTCACCAGACTTCCAACGTACATTTCTGGATTTGGGGTTTACAGAAAAAATCTCATTCAATGTGGGAATATTGTCTTCATTTGTAAGATAGCCTTCGTTAAAATGTACATCATCAATACCTGATGTATGCTCCAATAAATGGATAATCCTAACCGGAAATTCACTTTCCCATTTATTTTTTATTTCTATATCAGGAATGTATTTTTTTACAGGATCGTCAAGGCTTATTTTGGTATCTTTTACCAATTGCATGATAGCAATGGCAAGATAGGTTTTTGAAATCGAACCTAAGCTGAAAATGGTTTTGTTGTTTACAGGGATTTTTTTAGCAATATCAGCATAGCCATAAGTGTTTATCCATATGTTGTCTTTTTGGATGATGGCAATGGCAGCGCCTGGAATTTCATATTTTTTAAGTATTTCAGCGATATCCTTATTAAATATAGTTGTATCAGTCAGTCTGAATACAGCAGGTTCAATTTTTTGGCTATATGAATTAATTGTTAGCAAAAGGCATAGAAGCGTCGTGATGATTTGACTTATTTTTTTTTCTATTATTTTCATAATCAGCATATTAGTTTTGTAATGCAAGAGATATGAAATGGCATTCAGTTTTCCTATTTTTGATTCACTACTTCTTTTGCCCAGAGTATCTCTGCATTAGGATCAAATTTTAATTCTTTAAATTTCTGATAGGTCAAAGGGTAATCAGGAGTAAAGCATATCTTCATTTTTAAATATTTTTAGAAACCTAAAGCACTGCCATCTAAACTTCTTGGATCACAAGCACCGTAAATAATTTTTAATTCCTGATCGATCCAGATACCCATTGCTGGGCCAAATCTCAGATCTTTATATGGCAATACTATATGCCCCATTTTCTTTAGTAGTTCTTGAGAATCAGAAGATGTTGTAAACCATTGCATGATAATCTGATTTGGAATCCATCCATGAAAAATTCTTGGTGCGGCAATGGCTTCGGCAATATTCATCTGAAAATCTATTAGATTTGATATAACCTGAACATTAGTAGTTATAATTGTTGGTCCACCCGGACTACCAAGTACAGCTATCAGTTTGCCATTCTTAGCCAGAATTGTTGGAGTCATGCTGGAAAGGGGTCTTTTCCCTGGTTCAATCCAGTTAGGTTTTGTCCCAATATTTGCCGTTCTTAATTTTAGGTTAGGTGCATAATTGAAATCGCCCATATTATTATTAAATACAACACCAGTTCCTTCAGGTACAAAATAAGAACCGAAATCACCTCCTAGTGAATAAGTAACAGATACTCCATTCCCTTCAGCGTCAGCAACTGAGAAGTGAGTGGTTTCCAAGGATTCATTAGCTTTCCAAAGTTCAAGTGTATCACTAGTTGATGCTCTTAAAGTATCAATTCTACTTGCAATCTCTTGTGCATATTCTTTAGATGTCAGCTCATTGATTGGAATATTCGTATTAAAATCTGGATCCCCAAGGTATAGCGATCTATCACGAAATGCCTGTTTAAAGGCTTCTGCCAAAATATGTATATGTTTTGCTGAATTATGAGCATAATCTTTCAGGTTAAAATTTTCAAGAATATTTAACGTTTCAAGCTCAGTTATTCCTCCAGAACATGGAAGCGACATACCATAAAAATCAAAGCCTCTGTATGTACCTTTAACAGGTTCCCTTTCAATTGCCTGATAATTGTTAAAATCTTTTTCGGTAACTACTCCGCCATATTCCTGAATGCCCTTAACTATTAACTTTGTTATACTGCTATTGTAGAAACCGTCTTTCCCTTTCTTTTGAATTTCTTTTAGAGTTTTTGCCATGTCAGGCTGTTTCCATATTTCACCAACTTCATAGATAGAACCATCCTTCTTCAGAAAGAATGCTTTTGAGGAAGGAAACATTTCAAAATACTTTTTGCATTCTTCCATCTCTTTATGCAATGCAATTCCTACGGGAAAACCATTTTCTGCCAAATCAATTGCCGGTTGCAATAACTCCTTCCAGCTGATTTTTCCATATTTTTTATGCGCTAACTCTAGCCCAGCTACAGTTCCAGGTATCCCGATAGACTTTGGACTATCAAGAATATCTAGGTTTTCCATTCCTGAACTCCTCATCTTACGACTTTTGAGATCAATGAACATATCCATCTGTGAGTTTGCAGGTGCTTTTACTCTAAAATCAATAGATGTAACTGTTCCATCACTTTTATGAATCAACATAAAGCCATCGCCACCAATATTCCCACAAGAAGGATAAGTAACAGCCATTGCGAAAGCTGTTGCTACAGCTGCATCGATTGCATTACCCCCATTTTGTAAAACGGATAGACCGACTTTCGTAGCTATATCATTTGTACTTACAACCATCCCTTTTTTTGACTCCTTTGGAAAGTATGATTGAGAAAATGATGGATAGGTAAGCGCTAGATTAAGGAATAACACTAATATTTTTGTTTTCATGATTTTTGCATTTTAATGAATAATTTCTATTGGTTTTTTCTTGTATTAATTATCTCCAATCCCAAATGAATTTCAGCATTTGGATCATGGTTCAAGTCTTTATACTTCTGTTCAGTTAGTGGAAAATCAGGAATAAAACAGTTGCCACGCTCAACATCATCAGGATAAGTAATATTTTGTTTAAAAGACACAAAACCTTTAATTCCACTTTGTTTCAAGTTAAACATTAAAACATCACCAAAGTTATTTGGAGCCTGACCTGATGGTGTTCCAACAACTTTTGCCCCCACTGAATATAATCCGGTCAATAAATTCAACCCCGAACTATAGGTAAAAGGTGAGCTTAGAACGATTACACTTGATAGTTTGCAGTATTGAATATGGAATTTTTTAGAGTTATATACTTTCCAAAAGGTTGGCATACCTTTAAAAATCTCATCATAATTGTAAACATGACCTTTTCCCAGATAAAAATTCTCATTTCGGAAATCATATACAGAGCCGCTATTATTAATACTATCCTTTAGACCATTATCATATTGTGAAAAGTACAATTCTGAATATTTCTTTATTGAATATCCATTATCTAATTTGTTTAAAGCATTGTTTCCATATAAAAGGTAAATGAGTAATTCTCTCATAATTGAATTGCCACCTGTATTATCACGTAAATCAATAATTAGATTTTTAGTGTTGGCTTTTTTCATTTCTTCGATCAGGTTAACAAATACTTCGGTAGCAGAAGGAATTCCTTCAAGTATTTTATTCCAATCGTCTGGCACTGGAGTAGAATTGTAGTTTTGATATACACTTGCAGCCATTTGGTCAATACCATTATATGAGCGGGCTTTTAAATCTTCAAACCCTTCACGATATTTACTCATATCCTTAATAACAAGTAGTGCTGTTTGCTTTTTGTCATCCAGAAAAGAGTATGCAAAATCAGCTTTATCGGTAGAAGGAAGAGTATATTTTGATGGTTGAGTAATTATTTCTGAAGCCTGATGGGGAATGCTTATTTCAATGTTTTCAATATTGCCATCGCCATTTTTGAAGGATATTTTTAAGGGCGTATTACTTTCCCATTCAGGGATCAACTTGTTTAAGCCATCTTTTTTCCCAAAAGAAAGGTACTGCATAAAAATTAGCTTTGTATAGTAGTTTTCGGCTCCTCTGATATTTCCCTGACGGTTAACTAATTCTTCAAAAGGAATATTTTCGATAGAAATAAGCTTGGCACCCAAAAGTGATTCGAGTTTTTTATCGGGAATGGACTGAACAAAAAGCGACTTTTCGACCGTTTTGAACTTGAATGGTAATCCAGACTCCTGTCCTGGTTGTTGATTTGGCAATAATCCCGTATGGCTATCACCTATACTTGCAATGAATGGCAAAATAAGGGAATAAAACTCGCTCTTAGTCAACCCCTCTAAAGGTAAAGAGTTAACAATGTTTTGATATCTTCGATGAAAAGCAATTTTACCACCACCCGAAAGATAAGGATCAGGATGACTCGCTTCAATAATAGTTAATAGTTGACCAAGGTCTTTTCTTAATGAGTCAGCAGGAATAATTTCGTTTTGAGCAAAAACTGAGCTTATAGTACCGAGAGTTAAAAAAATAGTAATACTAATTATCTTTTTCATTGTATAATTGTTTTTTAAATTTGTCGCAGACTCTCTATTGGATTTAAATTTGCCGTTTTCCATGTTTGATAACTTATTGTTAAAAATGCTAATAGTAGTGTTGCCAATGCAACCAAAGGGAAAATCAAAAAATTAATATCCGTTCGAAAAGCAAAATTATGAAGCCACTTATCACAATAATACCATGCAAATGGCCATGCAATAATATTTGCAATGAGTACCCATTGGAGAAATGATGAAGTAAATACAACGATTATACTGCTGATATTTGCACCCAAAACTTTCCGTATTCCAATTTCCTTTGTTCTTTGTTGTGCCGAAAATGTTGCAAGGCTGAATAATCCAATAACTGTTATTATTACAATAAGTATTGAAAATATGTTAACCAATTTGCCCATCCTATATTCTGCAACATACTGTTTTTGTAAATTATTACTTACAAAATCGAATTCGAATGGTGAATCCGGAGCAAAGTCTTTCCATGTTTTCTCAATATATTTAATAGATTCGCTAATATTATCTGGATTAATGCGTATTAAAAGAGTCCAGTACCAATCGGGCCACATTATGAACATCAATGGTTCTATATCACTTGTTAGCGGTTTTGTGTTGAAATCTTTAACTATTCCTATGATTTTGCCAGGAGATGAATAAAGCTCAAATCGCTGTCCGATAGGTTCTTTAAAACCCATAAGTTTTATTGCTTTCTCATTAAAAATATAATTGACAGTGTCGGTCTTGAATTCGTTGGAGAAACTCCTCCCAGCAACAAGTTCTAAATCAAACGTGTTAATAAAATCAGCATCGATCGAATTAAAATAGAAATGACCAGATGTTTCTTCCAGTTTTCCCTCCCAATCCAACCCATTCATTTTATTATTAATATGAGATGGCAGTTCAGAACAACGACTAACATTGATTATTGACGGGTTAGAAAGTAGTGCTTCCTTAAACACTTCAAAACCTTTATTAATGCCTTTATCTAATGGTAAATAAAGCAAGTTTTCTTTATTAAAACCCAATTCTTTATTCTGAATAAACTTTAATTGAGAATAAATAATCCCTGTCGAAATCAGAAGTGATGATGCTATGGTAAACTGCACGATAACTAAGATTTTACGCAAAGTGAATTTGCTTTTCCCGGATGTTGTAGCTCCACGAAAAACGGATGTTGGTTTAAACGAAGATGCGTAAAAAGCTGGATATGCACCCGATATCAATGTTATAATTACAATTAGTCCGATAACTCCAAGCACATTAATAATATCCCAAAAATTTACTATGATATCTTTCCCTGTTATTTGTATAAATGATGGCAATAAAATTTCAATCATTAATAATGCCAATACCATCGCAATAACCGATTGTATAAATGCTTCAATCAAAAACTGTAGAATCAGTTCACTTTTCGAAGCACCAACCACTTTTTTCAGTCCAACTTCGCGCATTCTTCTGGCAGCAATGGCTGTTGCTAAATTGGTATAATTAATGCAGGCAATTACCAGAATAAATATAGCGATGATACTAAAAATCAGTACATACTGTATTCCTGTTCGTTTACCTTCTGGGCTGTAAAGATGTTCTTGGGATAGGGCTTGCAAAAGTATGGAGTCTTCTTCGCTTTCATCATTCATGTTTTTGTTGAGAAGTGAAGTTAATTTTGAATTTATAGCTTCAATGTCTATCGATGTCTTTGTCAATATATATGTTTCAAACATGTGAGAATTCCAACTGATTCCTCTTTCATCATTCTTGAACAATGGAGTGATGGGTAATACAATATTGAAATCCATTAACGTATTGCTTGGTAAATCATCAATAATACCTGTAACAGTGTAGTGATTTGTTGGCCCAACATTGATGTCAATCGATTGTCCAATTGGATTTGTATTTCCAAAAAACTTCCTAGCAATCTCTTTAGTAAGTACTACTGAATTGGGATTACTAAGCACATTTTCGGCAATTCCTTCAATGAATTTATATTGAAATACCTTAAAAAAATTACTGTCAGCAGCCAGTATTTTATTCTCACGGAATTTTATTTCGCCTTTTGCTACTACTGCTCTTTTGGGGTATGTACGGACAAATGCTTCAACCTCTGCAATTTCCTGTTCAATTGCCGGACCAAATAAGTAGGGCAAAGATTTGGTAGTAGTGGTGCCATATCCAATCTTGTTTAATTTATTCAAGATATAGATCCGTTTTACATTGGGATTAAAATTTTCATAGCTTATCTCGTTTTTTACCCAGAACATAATTAATACAAAGCTGGTCAATCCAATACTTAAGCCAATTATATTTACAACTGTAAATATTTTATTCTTTACAGCAATTCTAAGTGAGCTTTTTAATATTGTTATCATTTTAGATGTCTAAATTATATTTCTACTAAGATTAACTAGATTTTGTAACCATTCTTAAGCTCAAGTTCCAATAAATCAACCAAGCCCTTTAGATACTCTATTGCATCCTTATAGGGTTTTTGGGTTGTCATATCTACTCCAGCTAACTTCAATAAATTAATAGGATAATCCTTGCCACCTGCTTTTAACAAATCCAAATATTTACTTATTAAGATTTGTTTCTTTGTTTCATCTGGCTCATTTGAGATATTTTTAAAAATACTTAAGGCAGCCGAATAGCTTGTTGCATACTGGAACAGATAGAAATACTTATTGTACAAATGTTGAGTTCGGAACCAGCCATATTTTTCATTGCCATCACGGTATAAAATATCTCCATAATACGTTTCCTCGATTGTATCAAACATGTTCGAGAGTGACTCTATATTAACTGGCATATCATTTTCAACCATTTTATATGCCTTGTACTCAAATTCTGATAATTGTGCAATTCGAAAAAACTTGCTAAAAAAAGTGTTAATCTCCTGGTTTATTAAATCAATTCGCTCCTCAGGGGATTCTGCATTTTTTATCAGGTAATCAACTAGTGCTAACTCATTAACAATAGATGCAACTTCAGCTATAAAAACTGGGTAATCCTTTGATGCCAATGGTTGGTTCAAATTTGATAAGGTTGCATGCATTGCGTGACCTGTTTCATGAGCCAGAGTAAAAACATTTGCCCTGGTTTCATTAAAATTTAAAAGTAAATATGATTGAACTTCTGGTACACGCATATGAAAAGCACCATTACGTTTGCCTGGGTAAGGATAAACATCAACATTACCAGGTCTTAAAAAGGCATCAACCATTTTACCATAGTCCTCACCAAAAACACTAAGAGCATTCTTTGTAATTTCCAGCGCTTGTTCGTATGAGTAGAATTTTCTGAATTGAGTAAGACCAAGGTTTAAATCTGTTTTATAGAGTGTATCTAAACTCAACGCACTTTTTCGAAGTTGAAAGTATTTTTGGATTGCAGGAATTGCTTGTGGAGCGGTTTCTAAAAAAGTTGAATAAACTGATGTTGGAATACTATCAGTATCAAGCACATAATCAAGACATGATGGATAGCCATAAATCTGTGCAGTTGCCCATCGTGATTTAAGAATACCCGTATAAATTTCAGCAAAAGTATTTTTATTTTTAATATAGGTATTAAAGTTACTGTCACCTATTAATTTCCTGTCATTTTGGTTTGTACTTGTATTTAGAAATCGTTCCACCGATGGAGAATTACAAAGAATTTCTTCACCGGTTGATATTCTCACCTTTTCGAATTGAATATCTGCAACAGAAAGGGAGTTATAAATATTTTGATTTGATGATAAAGCACTACTCAGTATTGACATAAGTTTTTGTTGATCCTCAGGTAAGATATGTTCTCGTTGCCTGAAAAAATCAGATAAATAATGATGGTATGGTTTAAGTCCTGAATATTTTTGTGTCCATTCAAGCAATTTATTCTTATCCAATGTTGCAAGTTCTGGATCGATCCATGCAACATTTTGCTCTACTTTAGTAATGATATTTGAAAAATATTGCATTTTAGCTGAATATTCAGAGCTTCGAGCATCTATTGCCTGCCATAAACCTACATAACAGTATAGTTTTGTTGCTTTATTCGACATATTAAATTTTGCATCTAAAAGCTTCTGAAGGATTTCGGGTTTATTAGCACCAGATTCATTTATTGCACGGTGTTTCTTAGAATCATCAGAACTTAAAATCCCTTTGTATTTTTGTATTTCAGTAACATCTTGTTGAAGTTCCGTCAGATCGGCTTCCCATGCCTCCCATGTCGAATAGATTTTGGTTAAATCCCATTGATATTCTTTTGGAACCTCAATGCGCTGTTTATATTGCTTCTGTTGTGAATAAACGTTTATGCACAGAAGGAATAGAAGGCTGATAGTTATTGATTTTGGTTTCATCTCTTTTTATTTAAATTATTTATTACTGATTATATGCTTTACTGGATTGGCAATTCATTTCTATACCATCTCCTGAAGTTATATTCTTGTTCTTTTGTCATTGAATCACTTACTGAAATCTTATACCTATAAGTTGATGGTGCATATTCAACACTAATTGGTAAAAAAGTTTCCATGCCTTCGCGAATAATAGGTAATTCAACAACACTGCCTTTTTTCACATAGTTTCCAACACTATCCCTAAAAGGTGTTCTGCAATCTTCTCCAAAAACATCATACAAAATTTTATCACCCTTTTTAAAGACACTTCCAGGATTTACCTTTTCAATATTATAGACCCTGACCCTTTCTACCAACATTTCAACTCCGTAGCCACCATCAAGAGTGCTAACAGGCATATCCTCAGTTATTTTTTCATGAAAATCAAGGCCTAACGATGCGAAAGCTGATTTGAAGTCGAAATTATCTTTCCCACTAATATATTTTTCGAAGAAATATTTTAGCTCTGGATGAACAATATTGGAAAATTCATTAAAGATTTCATCCTCTTTAAATGCTTTGTTTTTGAATTTCTTGCTAAGAATAAAGATTACATCGGCAAGATTTTTTTGTCCGTTAGTCAACCTCATGATTTCAAAATCGAGGAACATAGCTGTGATGGTACCTTTGTTGTAAACTTGTGAGTATTGCTCACTCCATGGATCTTCTAAAATTTTGGTACTCCAGTTCGTAAAACTGATATCAACCGGAAATTTATTCATTATGAGCATTTTAATACGCATCACATCGTTTAGGAGCTCATCAAGTCCTATTAACCCGGTTTGTAATTTAGTGTGCCAAGAGAGGTAATCGGTTACTCCTTCATAAAGCCAGAGATGTTCCGACATTTTCGGTTCCTGAAAATCAAAATTTGCAACTAATTCACTCTTCAGGTTTAATGGAGTAAAAATATGAAGAAGTTCATGGGTGCAAGTTCTTTGCATAAAGTAGAGATAGGATTCAGGCCTGCCGGCATCTGCATAAAAATAGAATGATGATGAACCATGTTCCAATGCTCCAACATGTATTTTCGACATCTTCATTTTTTGAAAAATATTAAGTGAGCTACTGCCATAGATTCCATCCTTAAAATGAGTCAAATCCTTTAAGTATATAATCAGGGAATATTTTTTTAAAGGCAGTTCTTCTCCATAGTATTTTCTAACTGATTCTAAATAAGGTTTTATCCCGTTTTTAATAATATCAGAAGAAGATTTTCCTGTTTCGGAATAAATACCAATCTGGATAAGCGTTTTGTCCAATAAGAAACTTGTCGTGTCTGGTTTTGAAAATAATACTGGGCAATCGATTAATTCTTGGTAGCTTTCTGATGAAAAACTTTGCAAATTTTTCGTGTTTTCAGATTCTGATAAACTTGTAACCCCATAAAAATCATCAGGTTTATTAAATGAAAGATTGAACCTAGCTTCTTTATATCCTTCAAAATAGCCAAAAACTGCACTTGTATTAAATGCAAATACCTTATCTTTTGCAAAAATTGAACCGGATGATGGTGGAATCTTTTTTCCTTTTCTACCATTATAGGTTGAGCTAACTTGATATGTAATCCTGTACAATGAATTTGCATCCTGAATATTAAAGCAATTGTCATCAACCTTTTTAACGTTTAGTTCATCTCCATCAACATCAAATGCTTTAAAATGTTTGATAAACCTGCCAAAATCAACCCGATCGTAATTACCAGGAATAATTGCGGGAAAGTAGAAATTAATAGTCTCATTACTAATTTTAGGACAAATCAGTTCAACAGATATTTGATTATTATCTGCTTGTAAAAGATCTATGGAGTAACCATATACATTTGAATCATCACTTCGTTCTTTGTTATTCTTATTTATCGTGGTGTTACACGACATTATCAAGAAAACAAGACAGATTTTTAGAATATAATATTTTTTCATAAATCATACATTTATTAAAGAGTCTTTACAATTAAACTTCATTTCAATAATCCGATTCAGGTATTAGATGTTTAAAATTGAAGCGTAATGATCCATTTTTATGGTTTTAGAATTTTTCATTGATTACATTTTGCTGAATCCTATTATTTCTTTTAAAATTGTTTATTTTATAACTGATATTTAAAGTAATGATGTTATTTTCAGGCATGTAAGCAAAACGATTAATGAAATTGCTCCCATTTTCGTCCATTTTAATTTTGCCCGATTCAAACAAATTACGTGCTTGCAATACAAGGGTAAGATTTTTCTTTAACAGCTCCTGTTTAACGGAAGCGGTTACCAAATAAAATGGATCTATATCGCCCTGTTGCATTACCGCTTTTCCGTAGTATTCTGCATTTAACTGAAACAGGGTAGTTTTTGAAATAGCGCAACTTGAATTGAGTCGGATCGTAAAGCTGAAAGCACTGTAATTTGCATTAAAATCCTCAATCCTCCCTTTCGATAACATATAGAACAAATCGACTGATGGATAAAGTTTTAATGTTTTAAATAATTTAAAGCTTGAAGAAAATTCAGACCCGGCAAATCTATTCAGGTTCATGTTACCATAAGTCATAACGTGTCCGCCATTTGAATCGAGTAATGTGATTTGCGTGAGTGCATTTTTTGTATAACGATAATAGCTGTTAATGGATAAAGTAAATGGTTTGAATATTTTAGTGATATTGAATTCGTAGGAATCTGTAATATCAGGTACGAGGTCTGGATTTCCGATATTCATCAGTTTTGAACTTCGGCTTGATGGGAATGGATTCAGCCAAAAATCAGTCGGCCTTTGTATCCGTCTTGAATAACTGGCTTGCAATTGAAGTTTTTCACTAACTTGTCTTGATAAATGAAATGTTGGGAATAGATGCAATTTTTGATATGTATAATCGATGTTACTCGTTTGTTGCTCCAGTATCCTATCGGTTATTTCACTTCGTAAACCAAGCTGGTACTCTGTTTGATCAGCTTTACCCATAATCATTAAGAACGCTCCATAAATTTGTTGGTTGAAAACCAGATTATTGGAAAACTCCTGATTAATCTTCCAATTATTTTGTAAATAATCATAGTTTTCGAAATCAAGAGATACGTTTCTTTTGTTTCGGCTTATCAATAAGCCACTTTCAAAACCTAACCTCTCATTAATTTCAAACGAATAATCGGTCTTTAATTCATAAATAAACCTTTCATAGTTATTTGAAGATTTAAGGATTTCAGGTTCAGCATCAATTTGAAAATAATCCTGATCTGTATCAAAATCTTTCGATAGCTGATCAAAACCGCTATTGAGGTAGGTATATGAGAAATCTAAACTAATTTCATTTCCTTTTTCCTTGAACTTATGAACGAACAATATTGCAGGGTTAATAAAATATCCATCTACATCGTATGTTTCATTATTTGCAAAATAAGATACCAGCCCATCTGTGGCAGTCCATTGCTTGTTATAAACCGATTTATTTTTGTGGAAATTGCTTGTTCCAATCGTGTTAATAAATGACAGATTATTTTTAGAGTTGAATTCATAATCCAAGCCTAATTTTAAATTTGAGGAAGGACGAATTCCTGTTTGATCTACAACTTCATCATTAAAATAAGAAGTATTATTCAGTAGATAATTTCTTTTGATATCAAAATATTGATTGTTTACATTCTCCCTGATGTCGGCTCCTAGAAAAATATTAATCTTTTCCTTCTTCAGATTAAAAAGAAAGTCGCCTGAATAACTCTCGTTGCTTGAATAAGAAGTATTCACAATTCCTGATAAGCCCTTTAATATTTGTTTTTTTGTAACAATATTTATTATACCCGCTACTCCTTCGGCATTGAATTTAGCTGATGGGTTGGTGATTATTTCGATTGTTTCAATTGAATTGGCTGGTATCTGTCTTAAGGCCTCTGATCCCTGAAAAGGACTTTGTCGGCCATCAAGCAGTACCAGGAAATTGGTGCTGTTCCTTAACAGAACTTCACCGTCAATGTTGGTTTTTACAAAAGCATTGTTTTGCAAGATGTCAATCGCAGTCCCACCCACTGAACTTAAATTTTTTGAGACATAAATCACCTTTTTATCAATTTTCTGCTCAACAGTTTTCTGTTCTGATTGAATTGAAACTTCATTTAACTCAAAAATTTCCTCTTCTAGTTTTATTGATGGGATATCAATCACTTTGTTTTGGATGGTTACGATTAAGTTATCCACCCTATGCTTTTTATATCCAACAAATTGGATGATGAGATAAAAATTGCCGTATGGTACATTAGAAAGTGTGTACTTCCCAGATGAATTTGTAATAGTACCGGAAACGAAAGATGAGTCAGAAGCCTTAAATATTGCAATGTTTGCGTATTCAATAGGGAAATTGGCTCTGGAATCTATAACTAAGCCGTTAATTTTACCGCCATTGATCTCATTTAAAGTAATTGAATAGGATACCAAGGTCAGTCCAAACACAAAAAATAGAATTGTATTTAATCGTATTCTCATTTCTAAAATATTTATTTTTATCAAAACAATCTTTATTTAATAAGTTTTACAAATCAAATCAACCAAATGGTAAATACAATCAACCATTTAGTGTTATTGTAGTTTGTAACTCAATTATTTTTATTGTTGAATAAATAGATTATCAATGATGTGCGGATAATTTTTAGGTAGATTTAGAAAAAAATTAATAATCCTTTTTTGATTGGAATTAAATAAAATGGATTAGGTTTACCGGAAATACAAATTCGTTTAACAAAGATGTAGATTAGTAGATTCTGATTTATAAAGTTTTAAAAAAAACAATAGTTTTGTTATAAAATTTTATCAATGACAATACGGAAACTCAGGCTTTTTGCTCCAGCATTCTTTTGGATCTTCCAGATCCTAGTACATATTATAAGAAATATCTATGTTATTGTATCTGACTCGTTTTCGATTATATTTTCTAATATTATTATTATCTATCCTCTCGATGCTGTTACATTTTCGGTGTTTTACTATTATTTTGCCCCGCTTTTTTTTAAGAAGAAGAATATTCAAGTCAACATTATTTTTAGTATTGCTTATATTTTTCTGTATGGCTTTGTATGGGTTATGGTTTACTATTTTTGGCAAACACATGATCACAATGAGTTAAAATCTTTATACTTTTCAAGTTTTGGGCATAGTTTGAATTATTGCTTTTTGGGTGTATTGATGAGGTTAGGCATCGAATGGTTTGAAAAAAGGGAAACCCAAAAAGAACTTGAAAAGCAAAACATTAAAACCGAATTGGCTTTATTACGGGCACAAATCAATCCCCATTTCTTATTTAACACTTTAAATAATATCAACTCTTTTGCTACTCAAAATTCGGAGAAAACCTCATATGCTATCATCAAATTGTCCGAAATAATGAGATACATGCTTTATGAAGCAAACGGAGAAAAGGTGCTTTTAGATAAGGAATTGCAGTACATTTATAATTTTCTGGAATTACATAAGCTCAGGTATAAGCATAACTCATTCGTGCAATTTTCAGTCAGTGGTACTACTTCAAACATTTTTATTCCACCCATGATTTTCATTCCGTTTATTGAAAATGCCTTCAAACATGGGAAAAAGGGACCCAAGGACGTAATTGAAATAAACATTAGTGTTAGGAATAAAGAAATTGACTTTAATTGCCAGAACAATAAAAGGCAGCTCAGTGAGAGTGAGAAAAAATTGGATAAAGGTATTGGAATACAAAATATTAAACGAAGGCTTGAATATTTGTATCCCCAAGGTTTTGTGTTAGATCTTTTGGAAACCGACACAACATATTCCGTTCATCTTAAAATAAAAAATTATGAATCAAGTGTTTTCATTTAACGCTAAAAAGGATGAAAATCTTAAATACGAGTTACTCCCGTCACATTTATTAAGACTATTTACAGATGAAAATTAACTGTATTGTTATCGATGATGAATTACCAGCCATTCAGCAAATGGAAGAGTACATTAAGAGAATTCCATTTTTGAATCTGATGCAGTGTTTTGATAATGCAATTGAACCAATTAATTTTATAAAGAAGAATCAGGTTGACTTGATTTTTCTTGATATTGAGATGGAGGGTTTCTCTGGCCTGCAATTTATAAAGTCTATACAAAACAAACCCAAAATCATTCTAACTACCGCATACGATGCCTATGCGTTGGATGCATACAATCTGAACGTGTCGGATTATTTGCTGAAACCCATTTCATTTGAACGGTTTATTCAGTCATTGGATAAGATTTTTGAATATTTTTCAACCATTAAATCGATCACTACCGACGAAAAAGTTTATAAACGCGATTATTTTTTTGTAAAAACCGAGTTCAGGATGCAACGTGTTGATTTCAATGATATATTATTCATTGAGGGCATGAAAGAATACTTGCGTATTCATACTGCTGAGGAAAGAATAATGACATTACAAAACTTTGTAAGTATAATAGAATTGTTGCCTTCCGATAATTTCATTCGGGTTCATAAATCATATATTGTTGCTGTGAATAAAATTAAATCTATTGAAAGAAATAGGATTTATATTGGTGATCAAATCATTCCTATCAGTGCATCCTATAAGGATCAATTTTTCATGTTCTTAAAGAGATGAGTTTATTTTGGGAGAGCGGAAAGTAAGTTGAAAAAACGAAAAAAGATCAAAAACAAAACTTTATTTGCAAGAAAAAAAGGTAGATATATCTAAAAAATATACCAAAAATTTTTCTTTGAGAAACGGGATTATACCCAATTAATCATCCACCTATAAATCACTGTAATAAGGAGGGATTCAGCGAAATTCTGGCCGGGGAGCTCATGGCCAGGGCGAATGAAGAATGGTTCCCGGGAAAAATCAAAACTTATACTACACAACATTGTAAATCGTCAGCAAAAAGTTTAACTTGGTTTCAAACCTCATGGTTCACGCACGGATTGGCACTAGAAAAGGGGTTGAACTTTATCGACTTGAATGATCGGAATCAACAACTTATTAATCGGACAAATGAAGGTGTTTCTAAATTCAACCTTGGTGACGGATTAAAGCAGGTCGCATAAATCAATTAGACGCAAAGAGACTCATTATGCATTAAATGATTTGAACCCGATCCGTTACGTCGAAAATTTTCTCAATAAGGTCATCATTGAAAAAAAAGATATACCTTTGGTAGGTGCTACTTACACAATGTTTTATTGAAGGGAAGCTTACAAGTACGCCATATCAAATCTAAATCTTTCAGGAAAGGTTCGGAGAAAATTTCAGATAGGGGTACGGTTCAAAAGCGCTCTCTTTATATAAAGTAGGGCGCTTTTTTGCTATACTATTATTTTCTTTTGAAATGAGCCTGAAAACTATTGAAATATTTTTTCGTATGAAAAAATAATGGATTTCATCCTGGTTCCATAAGATTAACATTAAAATTTTTTTATTGATGAAAATTAATTATAAAAATGCTTCCGTATATCTGCCAATTGCCTTTGCCATAGTTTTAATTATTGGGATTTTTGTTGGAAAGAACATTAATTCCGGGCTCACGCTTGATCAGGCTTTAATGCCATCAAACACAAATAACCCGTATAATAAGTTGGCTGATATTATCAATTATATTGAGAAGGATTATGTAGATCCGATTGATCGTGAAAAATTGACTTCTAAGGCAGTTATGTCTATCATAGAAGAACTCGACCCTCACACTTCTTATATAAGTCAGGAAGAATTTAATGCTGTTAATGACCCACTTTTGGGTTCTTTCGATGGAATCGGAGTACAATTTAATGTTATTGAGGATACCATTGCCATTGTTCAGGTAATTCCAGGAGGTCCTTCAGAAAAATCGGGAATAATAGCGGGAGACAGAATCACAATGGTTAATGATTCGTTAATAGCAGGCGTTGGTATTACAAACAATGGTGCCATTAGATTATTAAAAGGTCATCGGGGTACGAATGTTAAAGTGAGTGTTTTCCGAAGAGGATTTCCCGAGCTCATAAATTTCGATATCATCCGAAATATTATTCCTACTTATAGCCTTGATGTGGCTTACATGATCAATGATTCGGTTGGTTATATGAAGCTGAACACTTTTTCTGCCACAACCTATGCAGAGTTTAGTGAAGCTGGTAAAAAACTTAAGCAGCAAGGCGTAAAAAATATTATTTTAGATTTGCGAGGAAATACAGGGGGCTATGTAAGGCCAGCCGTTCAAATTGCTGATGACTTTTTGGCCGATGGTAAACTAATTGTTTATACAAAAGGGAACAATCGTCCCAAGAGCTCAGTTTACTCGAAATCAAATGGCTTGTTTGAAACTGTAAACGTAATCGTTTTAATCGACGAAGCATCTGCATCGGCAAGTGAAATTTTAGCAGGGGCAATTCAGGATAATGATCGGGGCACCATCATTGGTAGACGATCATTTGGTAAGGGATTGGTACAGGAACAACTTAATTTCCCTGACGGTTCCGGATTAAGAATGACCATAGCCCGTTATTATACACCTACAGGCAGATCGATTCAGCGGGCTTATGGCGATGGTTTTGACGAATATTATAATGAATTTTATCATCGTTATACCAATGGTGAATTACTAAGTGCCGATAGTATCAAATTTGCCGATTCACTGATGTATAAAACTCCCGGTGGAAAAATTGTATATGGCGGAGGTGGTATCATGCCCGATCTCTTTGTTCCAATAGAAATGTCAAATCCGATTTTTTATAATGTTGTCATAAACAGAGGACTTGCTTATCAATTTGCCTTTAATTATACAGATACGCACAGGGAAAAATTGAGTAAATACAAAAAGCCCATCGACTTTATTGATTCGTTTGAATTCACAGATGAAATGTATGATGAATTTGTTGCTTTTGCTATTTCGAACGGAGCCGATAATAATGAAGCAGAGATTAATAAGTCGGCAATAAAATTAAAATCATTGATTAAAGCCTATATTGGAAGAAATATATTGGATAATGATGCTTTTTATCCAATTTTTAATAAAAATGATGTGGTAGTCATTAAAGCTCAAAATTATTTAACTTCGAAAAAGTAAACCTGATATATTAACCTAAAACAAAACATCATGAACTTTGAACTTCCATTATTACCTTTTTCAATGGATGCCTTGGAACCATTTATTTCAAAGCAAACACTTGATTTCCATCATGGAAAACACCACCTCACCTATGTGAATAATTTGAATAAATTGATTGTAGGAACAAAGTTTGAAAAATTAAGTTTAGAAGAAATTATCTTAACAGCCGATGGTGGGATTTTCAATAATGCCGCTCAGGTTTGGAATCACACTTTTTACTGGAATTGTATGTCTCCAAAAGGAGGGGGTGAACCTACCGGAAAATTGCTCGAAGCTATAAAAAACGAATTTGGATCTTTTGAAGAATTCAAAGAAAAGTTTTCGGTTGCGGCTACTACCTTATTTGGATCAGGTTGGGCCTGGCTCGTGAAAAACAAGGAAAATAAACTTCAGATCATTCAAACCTCAAATGCAAATAATCCAATGACTCAAGGATTCATATCTTTGTTGACTTGCGATGTTTGGGAACATGCATATTATTTGGATAAACAAAACCGTCGACCGGCATATGTGGAAGACTTTTGGAAGCTTGTTGATTGGAAAGCAGTAACTAAAAGATTTTAATAAAAATAATTCCCCGAAGCTCTGCTTCGGGGTTTCCGTATATTCTCCCCTGAATAGGGGACCTGCCGTCAGGCAAGTATCCCATAGCTCTGCGACAGGGATAGTCAATATTAAGAATTTTTTTATTCCTTATAAATGTTCAAAAAATCAAATTAAAGCTCCCATTTTATAAAGCTTTTAATTTTAACGCAGTTTTAATCCACCTTAAATTTCTATTTCTTATTAGGTTTTAACTTGTATAGATTGATAATTTTCATTAAAATTGTATGAAACTTATTAATCATGTAACAAAATGAAACCAGGCGAAAACCAAAATCCAATTTTAATTCCTGAAGAAAGTATTATTGAGGGATTTATTAAGACCAAAAAATCATTCAGAATAGAAAGTAATTTCTATGGTACATTATTGTCTACAGAGAAGGTAATCATTGATGAAACCTCCAAAGTAGTAGGAGATATTGTTTGTTCAGAGCTGCTTATAAGTGGTAGTTTCGAAGGTAATATATTTTGTACCGGTAAATTTAGCGTTGTTGGAAGTTCTAAAATTAAGGGACAAGTTTATACGAAACTATTCCAAAATGAGGAGAATTGTGATTTGAACTGTTTTATCCAAATACCCAACAATGCAGTAATCAACGCAATTCAGGATATCTTGATAAATGTTGATGCTTCAACAAAACTTTCTACAGATGCGAATCTAAAGAAAATCATTCAATTATTTAAGGAGAATGTTTATACTGCAACCGACGAATCAAAAAAAATAAAGAAAGATTCTCCGGTTGAAAAGGAAGTAAAAGATTCGGATCCAATTGCTCCAAAGCAAGTTTAAAATAAACTTTAACCGTTTTAGTTAATTCGCTTATTCCACCGTTACTGATTTCGCAAGATTTCGTGGTTGGTCAACATTACAACCTCGCATGACCGCTATATGATACGAAAGTAATTGTAAGGGTATTATTGCTAACAAGGGCACCAATAATTCATCGCATTCCGGAATTTCAATCACAATATCAGATATTTTTTTAACTTGAGTGTCACCCTCTGTAACTATAGAGATGACTAGTCCTTGTCGGGCTTTTACCTCCATAATATTACTTTGCACCTTTTCATAGGTCCCTCTGTTGGTTGCAATAAAAACGACGGGCATATGCTGATCAATGAGTGCTATCGGGCCATGTTTCATTTCAGCCGCAGGATATCCTTCAGCGTGTATATAAGAAATCTCTTTAAGCTTAAGTGCCCCTTCAAGTGCTACCGGGAAATTGTAACCTCGACCTAAATATAAAAAGTTACGGACATCTTTAAACCTTTTTGCGATCTCAATAATTTGCGAATTAGAATTGAGCAGTTTTTCTACCTTTTCAGGAATTGCATCCAGTTCGAATAAAAGATTCTGTAATCTTGATTGTGCAATTGTTCCCTTTTTATTTGCAACCATTAATGCCATCAAAATTAATACAGTGACCTGAGCCGTAAATGCTTTTGTTGAGGCAACTCCTATTTCGGGTCCGGCATGTGTAAACGATCCGGCATGGGTTTCTCGAGCAATAGTTGAGCCAACTACATTACAAATCCCTAAAATAGTAGCTCCTTTTGATTTAGCCAATTGTATAGCTGCAAGGGTATCGGCTGTTTCGCCGGATTGTGAAATGGCAATTACAATATCATCTTCGTAAATCACCGGATTACGATATCTAAATTCAGAAGCATACTCAACTTCAACAGGTATTCTGGCGAGGTCTTCAAATAAATATTCACCAACCATTCCTGCATGCCATGAAGTTCCGCAAGCAACAATTATTATACGTTTTGCATTAGCGAGTTTTTGCTCATAATCCTTAATTCCACCGAGAGATACAATGCCTTTATCAAGGCTTAATCTTCCTCTAAAACTGTCTCGTATCGATCGGGGCTGTTCATAAATTTCTTTAAGCATAAAATGCTCGAAACCACCCTTTTCAATAGCACTCAAATTCATTTCCAGCCTTTGGATATAGGGTGTTTGGATTTTATTCTTAATTGTCTTTATCTCGAGTTTTTTCTTGTATCTGATTAATGCAATTTCTTCTTCTTCAAGATAAACGACATTTCTTGTATATTCAATAATTGGTGAAGCGTCGGAAGCAATATAATAATCATCATCCCCTATCCCGATTACTAGTGGGCTACCCTTTCGTGCTGCTACCAGCATATTCGGCTCAGTTTTGGATATCAGAACGATGGCGTATGCGCCAATTACCTGGTTTAAAGCGATACGTGTTGCTTCATACAGATTAACATTTTCATTTTTCTGAATATCTTCAATTAAGTATACCAGCACTTCTGTATCTGTGTCGCTTTGGAATATATAACCGCGATTAAGCAATTCTGCCTTTAATGAATTGTAATTTTCAATAATCCCATTATGAATGATGGCAATTTCTTTGCTTTCCGAATAATGCGGATGAGCGTTCTGGTCGTTTGGTTCGCCATGTGTAGCCCATCTGGTGTGAGCAATCCCAATATTGCCATTGGTGTTTTTGCCAGAGATTAAAGCCTCAAGATCGGCAACTTTACCTTTAGTTTTATATACACGAAGACCACCATTTAATAATGCAATACCTGCACTATCATAACCCCGATATTCAAGTCGTTTTAACCCCTTCATTAAAATTGGGTAGGCTTCTTTTTTTCCTATATATCCAACGATTCCACACATAGTAATAACTAAACTTTAGAATTTTAAAAAATCAAAAACATAAGAAAACTTATACATAAAGAAGCTTATTAGCCTACTCTATAATTGTATATGTAATCATTAATTTTAGTCTGTCAGAATAGGGAGTTGGTAAGGCTGGGTTTGTTCCATTTATGATAAACTGACCTCCGCCGGTTGCATTCCCATAAACTTTCAGATATATCCCATTATCATTTGCATCTGTATTAATTAACTTATGGATATATCTGGCGATTTGGAATTTGTATTCATTTTTGACAGAATCATAAAAACCGCCAAAATAAGCGTCGCCCTCTACCATGTCAATAATTCCCTGAGTGGTTGTGCCATCATGATTAATCTGGTCAAGAGTCAAGCGGTCAGGAGGTTTATTTCCATTATTATCTTCAATGCCCTTTATTGTCAACTCCGCGCTATTGATTGCAATATTTCCGATCGATTTTAGATTTTTAATAAACGGGAATGTTATTTTAGTCCGCACGCCACCCAATGCCTGAACATAAATGAGTTCTTCTCCTAAACTTGTATTCCCATCCAATACTTGTGCCTTAAATTCCGGAGAAGCATCCTGATAATTATTGTGATCAAAGTTGTTAAAATGATAAGTAGAATCGTAGAAATTCATTGAATAAATTTTTCCGGTTGCAGAATCATTACTATAATATGCTGTAAGCTTTGTAAAAGAAGAAGAAAGATCAATATATATAATCGATCCACCGGTATTTACCGGTTCAGAAATGATACAAAGCCCATTAATATAGTCAATGAATCTTTCATTGTTTTGCAAAATGTCAACAGGTGTTGATATAAGTTTTGTCCCGAATGCATTGCCTAGTTCCAATAAATCAATACTGATGTGTGGATTATAAGTTGTTGTATCACTTGTGCCATATTGATATATTGGAGTATTGGGTTGTGGTTGAAAAGTTATTCGTCCAATTTCAATTGGTTTATATAAAAGTTTGTCGAATGAATAATAATAATGGGTACTATCGGTAACTAACTTTTCATTTAATTCATAAACCTTTAAAGTTTGATAGGTGTTAGTATCTCCATAATAACCGCTATAAGCAAGCGATAGAATAAGTGAGTCGACTACCGGGTTAGGTCCAAAATTAAAACTGTCTATCCCAGATTTTAATCGTAATTGGGTATAGTAGTTTGCAGTAGTTTGTCCAAAAACCGGATCCATCATACTGCCCAACAAAATTCTGGAATAATTATAAGTAATCAGTGAATCATGAACTTCTGAAAAAGCAACAAGAGTGGCAGTATCAGTTGACTCAACTTCTAAATTGGCTGTTGGGCGAACTTCTAATCCAATTAATTGGGCTTTTTTAGTACAGGAGGTTAAATAAATTCCAAACGACAACACTACAAGCATGGAAATATTCCACGCACCATTCAATATTTTCAAGTTAAGCTCTTTTTAAGTTAATAATTCTTTTTTTAAGAAGATTACTCTTCCATAATTTTATCATAAAATCGGTTGTATGCGTCAATATAGGTTTCTTCAGGGTGATACTCAAGAAATGGTTTTCCTGATTCCTTTAAATAAGCTTCAGCTTCCGCATTTATTTTTTCACTACCTATAATTAGGGCATCTGAATAATCAACAGCTGCTTTCATCAAGTTCACGTAATTTCCACTTTTGTAATGTTTCAAGTCATCATCACTAATGCCTTCCAATTTTATTTTTTTTGCAAAATTTTTATTTAAATTTTCTGAGAAATCGTCATTATATATTGAGCAAATTACTTTAGAATCGGAAAAGAGTGGGTTATCTTTGAAAGCTTTCTTTAGATATAGAGGTGTTAAACTTCCAATCCAGCCATGGCAGTGAATAATGTCGGGCGCCCAACCAAGTTTTTTTACTGTTTCTAAAACTCCTCGTGAAAAGAAAATGGCCCTTTCATCATTATCCTCATAAAACTTATTGTTTTTATTGGCAATGGTAAATTTTCGTTGAAAGTAATCTTCGTTGTCGATAAAGTATATTTGCATACGGGCTTGCTGAATTGAAGCAACTTTAATAATTAATGGATGATCGGCGTCATCAATTATTAAGTTCATTCCCGAAAGTCGAATTACTTCATGCAGTTGATTTCGACGTTCGTTAATTAATCCATAGCGAGGCATAAATGTTCTAATCTCCTTTCCTCTTTCCTGAATCCCCTGAGGTAAATATCTGCATATTTTTCCCATGGGTGTTTCCTTTAGGTACGGAGTAATCTCTTGAGCAATGAATAGAACTCTTGCTTTTTGCATAACCATTGATTTTTGAAAATGCAAAATTACGAATAATTTGCTAATTATTCAATGAATAGAGATTGGAGTTGCACGTTAAATTAAAAGAAAATGCCTAACTCTCAATTCATTAAAGCAATTTACTTTAACTTATTTTAACACTAATAACATCTTATCCCCTAAAAAACAAGGCCTTAATGATGAGAAAAGCCATTTTAGGGTTCTCTTTTAATCGACGGGTTGAATATGCAAACCAATCTTTACCATAAGGAATATAAACCCTCATGGTATGTTTGTTTTCAACAATTGATGACCTTAATTCCGGAGTAACCCCATACAACATCTGAAATTCATACATGTGTTTGGGTACATTATACTTATTAATCAGTTTAAATGCACCTTCAACCAATGGCTTATCATGGGTAGCGATAGCTGGATAAATTTTATTTTGAAACATGTATTCCAAATCCTCCATATAATGCTGATTAATTTCTTCATATTTTTTATAAGCTATTTCTGCCGGTTCAACATATATACCTTTGCATAAACGATAATTAATTGGCGTTTCATTTGAATTTAAATCCTGAAGGCTTCTGATATCGTTTAGTGTACGCTTCAGGTAAGCCTGAAAAACTAAACCAACATTTTTCGGAAATTCAGTTTTAATTTTCCTGAAAAGATCTAATTCTAAATCAACGCATTGCGAGTCTTCCATGTCGATCCTGACAAAATTATTATATTTTGCTGCCCGTTCCACAATTCTTCGGATATAGGTATAACATGCATCGGCATCAATCAACAATCCAAACATGGTTGGCTTAAGTGAATAATTTCCATCAATATTGTGATCCTGAACAGTGTCGATAATATTGAGATATGTTTCAGTATTTTCAATGGCCTGATCGATGGTTGTAATAAATTCACCCAACAGATCAATCGTTACTTTAACCCCTTGAGCGTTTAAATCTTTTGAAACTTGAATGGCCTCTTCAATTGTTGTTCCGGCGATATAACGTTTTGAAAATAGCCAAACAAAATTTTTAGGCATATAAGGCAAAATTCTTGAAATCAGTTTATTGATCATATCTTAGCTTTTTAGTAGTCTTTAATCAGCCTTCGCGTTCCGCTTCGGCAGACGAGAAGGGGTGTTTTAATTCCTCGGAGCTTGCTCCGAAAGAAAGGGTTCAGGGCTTACCCTGGGGTTTAAGGCCATTTATCTTTAAATCCAATGCAAAAATAACCTTTCTTATTTTGATTAAGTAAAAATTAACCCTTTTTTTCTCCACAATTATCAATAATAATACAGAAGGATTACCTTTGTCTGTTAAATTTTTCACAGTTGTTTTATATTGTTTAATATTCATTCTTATGTATAAAATAGATAAACATCCGATTATAGATGTTAAAGCATGCGAATCAGTAAAATTCTTATTAGAAGGAAAAGAAATTATAGGTGAAAAGGGTTTTACCATTGCGGCTGCTCTTCATCAGGCCGGGTATCCGGTGCATAGCCATAGTTTGCAAAACCGTGAGCGAAGCCTTGAGTGCGGAATCGGAAAATGTGGTGCATGTGAAATGTTAGTTGATGGACAAATTAAACGTATATGTATTACAAAGGTTGATCATGTTAAAGAAGTCAGAGAAATTCCTAAAGATTTTCAACCATTTCAAACAACTGTTCAAAATAAAGAGGCGGTAAAAGTATATAAAACCAGTGTGGTTATAATCGGAGCGGGTCCGGCCGGATTAGCTGCTCGTGAAGAATTGAACAAATATGATATCGAAAATATCGTAATCGATAATAATGATAAAATTGGCGGTCAATTTTTAATGCAAACACATCAATTTTTCTTCTTTGAAAAAGAAAAGAAATTCGGAGGCATGCGGGGTTTTGAAATCGCGGAGACCTTAGCAGGTGAAAAACTGGATGGTATTTTTCTGGATTCAACGGTTTGGGATATCTTGGAAGGCAAGAGGGTTGCAGTGAAAAACATAAGTACAGATGAAATTTATTATGTTGATGCGGAACATTTGGTGATTGCTACAGGAGCTGTTCCTTTTATGCCAACGTTTGAAAACGATGATTTACCGGGTGTTTACACAGCGGCTGTTGTTCAAAAAATGATGAATAGCGAATTGACATTATTGGGTAAAAACGTACTGACTGTTGGAGCCGGTAATATCGGATATTTGACATCCTACCAGCTAATGCAAGCTGGTGCTCGTGTTAAGGCCATTATTGAAGCACAACCCAACGAAGGTGGATTTCCTGTTCAGGCAAATCGTGTTCGTCGTTTAGGGATACCGGTCATGTTATCAAAAATATTAATTAAAGCTATTCCGAATGAAGATCATACCGGCATTAAAGGGGCCGTGGTGGCCGATTGTGAAAACTTTACTCCAATTCCGGGAACAGAACAAATCATCGATGGGATTGATGCAATAAATATTTGCACGGGTTTGGTTTCTGATGATCAATTGTTAATCAAAGGAAATGAAATTTTTGGAAGGGACTGTCACGGTGCAGGTGATGCAATTCGAATTGGGGAAGGCACCAGTGCTGTATTACGAGGGAAACAAGTCGCTTTTGAAATCCTTCAGGCAATGAACATCCGTTTCAATTACGATGAATATTTAAGCTTATCAAAAGAATATATTGACTCACAACAGCACCCGATCAGAATCACTGAAAAACCCTATTTCCCAACGGATGAAAGACTTGAAGAAAAACCCTTTGTTTTGATCGATTGCCTGTATGGATTTGCATGTAATCCCTGCGAATTTGCATGCCCCCATGGTGCAATTACAAAAACTTCAACAAGTACCACGCCTCAGCTCGACTTTGATAAATGCATTGGTTGCATGCAATGTGTTTATCAATGTCCCGGATTGGCAATTTTTGGATATAACCTGAAAAAAGACTGGCTCTTTCTTCCAATTGAGTATGAAGCAACTGAAGGTGAAGAAGTATTTTTGGTAAATAACAATGGTGAAAAATTGGGTGAGGGCAAAATCGAAAAAATATTAAAGAAGCCGAATAAAACCAATATAGCCAGGGTAAAATCGAACAATTTAAGAGGAAAAGAACTTACCGAAGTTCGCGGTTTTATCGTAATGGATAATTATCCTGAAAAGGTAATTACGAAAGAATCGGAAGCTGTTGAATCTGAAACCTATGTTTGTCACTGTGATGATGTAACCCTGGAAGAAATACTTAATGTTATCGGCGACCGTAAATTTATTTCCGTTGATGAAATTAAACATACCACGCGTTTGGGAATGGGTGCTTGTCGAGGTAAACGTTGTATTCCGCGTTTAAAACAAAGTATTCGCAAATATGGGATTACGATCGTAGGAGATGCAACACCACGCGGACCCTTATCAAACCAGGTAACTTTAGGTGATCTTTATCCAAGTAATCAAAAAGAAAAAGTGCTTGTTTGTGATCATAAAAAAGAAGTAAAAAAAGTAATAGTTGAAGCATTGGTTGCCGGAGGAGGAATAGGTGGAAGTGCTTTATTCCGTTACTTGGCAGAAAATGGCAAAAAACCGGTTTTGATCAATTATGGCAGGGGAGCATCCTGGAGGAATATTGCAGGTGGACGGCCTAATTTTAGTGTTCCAGAATTGTCAGATATCGCAGTTCATAACCTTGAAATTTTCAAAGAATTACAAAGAATTAAAAATGTAGATTTTCTTCCTATCGATTATGTGACCTTTGCTCATGATGAAGCTATGTACAAAGCCCTTGTAGCATCAATGGCCTGGTCGGATGGTGAAATGATCGAGCCTAAAGATTTTTCAAAAAGGATATCTCCTTATATAAATCCTAAATTGGATAAATATAAATCTGCTTTAATTACGCATAATTGTTGGCAGGCCACTCCGGGGCGGGTAGTGGACCTCATTCGCCAAATCGGTATAAAAAATGGAGGCGAGGTTAAGGAAGATTGCAAATTAATCAATATTGAAAAAACAGGCAATACCTTTAAAGTTTTGGTACAGGATCATGACAAAACCTATATTGAATTTGAAACAGAGGTCTTCATTAATGCACTGGGGCCTGATGGTGATAAGTTTGCCAAACAATTGGGCATTGCAACCGGAATTTATCCGGTAAAACACCAGGCGTTTATTACGCGTCGATTACCAATGATGGGAAACAATAATATTCCACTACCAATGATTATTGACCGCAGAAACTATAAAGGATTTACAGCTGTTTATGGTCAGCAATTAGCCGAAACAGGTCAAATTATCGGCTGTGCATCTCCGGGTATCGAAGCCATGGAAACAGATAAGGATGTTAAATTCAATTCTAAAGAATTTATCGAAATAGTGTCCGAGGTATTTACAGATTGGATTCCCGAATTGTCATCCGTTGGATTTCAGGCCATTTGGGCCGGTTATTATGTTGAACCACGCATGGTGATCGACCCTGAACTTGGTTTATTTATTGGATTACGTGGACAAGGTTTTATGCTTGGTCAGCATTTAGCTAAAATATACGTTGAGAAACTTTTAGGAAAAGCAGTTCCTGCTTATTTTGATCGACTGAAATTAAATGAAGATGGATTATTGGAAAAAGCATTTAAGTAGAATTATCATACAATGCATTGTTTTACAGGATGTATTATCTAACACACTTAATTTAAGTTAGCATTTAATATATTTGTTATTAACAATTTTAATATATAATTTTGCAGGCCGAAATAAAAAAGGCTTGATGTGAGTTACTTAAAGGATTTTATTATTCCTTTTGAAGGATTGGGCATCGGAAATCATGAGTTTGTTTTCGATGTAAATCAGTTGTTCTTTGAAGAAATAGCGTATTCAGAATTTAAAAATGGTGCTGTAAGGGTTAAACTTGACTTAGAGAAGCAGGATAATATGCTTATTCTACTATTTAATATTAGTGGCGTGGTTAAGGTATTATGTGATCGTTGTGCTGAGGAATTTAATTATCCAATTCAGGGCGATCAACAATTACTGGTTCAATTTGGTGATCAATTTGTTGAAGAAAGCGAAGATTTGATAATCATTCCGAGAGGTGATTATGAAATTAATCTCGCACCTTATATTTATGAATACATTTGTTTATTGCTTCCAATACAAAGAATACATCCTGATGATAAATCAGGAAAATCAATGTGTAATGCTGAAATGTTGAAAAAATTAAATGAATTATCCTTCAATATAAAGCAAGATGATCCCAGATGGGATGTTTTGAAAAAACTAAAGAAAAATTAACAGCTTAAAATAATATTTAAAATGGCACATCCAAAACGTAAGATTTCAAAAACCAGAAGAGATAAAAGAAGAACTCATTATAAAGCTGTAGCTCCTACTATTGCTATTTGTTCTAATTGTGGTACCTCTGTATTATATCATCGTGTTTGTTCAGCTTGTGGTTATTACAAGGGTAAATTAGCTATTGAAAAAGCCGGAGTAGAATAATATTTATTTTCATTCAATTATTCCATAAAAATTATTAGATGAGAATAGGATTAGATGTAATGGGTGGTGATTTTGCTCCAAAGGCTACTATTGCCGGAGCCGTCATGGCTAAGACGGAGCTTGGTACATCTGACCAGATTGTTTTGATTGGTGATGAGAAAAAAATCTATCAACAGCTTAAAGAAGAAAATACAGATCCTAAAGATTTTCATATTATACATGCTGCTGAAGAGATTACAATGGGTGAGCATCCATTAAAAGCGTTTAAAACAAAACCAAATTCAAGCATAAATATAGGTTTCGGTCTTTTAAAAGCAAAAGAAATTGATGCTTTTTCAGGAGCAGGAAATAGTGGTGCAATGGTGGTGGGTGCAACCTATGCGCTTAAGCCGATTACTGGCGTAATTCGTCCATGTGGTGCTGCTATTCTTCCAAAGCAAAATGGCGGAATTACCATTCTTTTGGATATTGGAACTAATCCGGATCCTAAACCGGATGTGATGTATCAGTTTGGTATCTTGGGTTCAATTTATGCCGAGTTTGTTTATGGCGTAAAGAATCCAAAGATTGGTTTGCTGAATATAGGCGAAGAAGAAGAAAAAGGAAACTTATTATCCCAATCAGCTCATCAATTGATGAAGGATACCAATGATTTCAATTTTATTGGAAATGTTGAAGGTCGCGATTTGTTAAATGATAAGGCTGATGTTATTGTCTGTGATGGGTTTACCGGAAATGTAGTGCTAAAACAGTTGGAATCAATGTATCGCGTTTTATTGAAACGTGGGTTAATTGATGATTATACAAAAAGATTTAATTACGAAAATACTGGCGGAAGCCCTATTCTAGGGATCAATTCTTCCGTAGTTATGGGTCATGGTATTTCCAGCCCGATTGCAATCAAAAACATGTTACTGCTTTCAAAGGATATCTCCTATTCTGATTTATATGAAAAAATAGCTCAGACATTGAATAAATAATATCAACTAATTTTTGTCTTCGTTAAATAATAATTATCATTATGAGGCTTAGGGCTGCTCCAATGTGCAGGGTTGTGGCCCCAAACCTTAAAACCAAAAACATATAAATTCCGTGGCAAAAAACATAAATTATCAACACAGGGATGGAAAGACGGCGTTTATATTGTCCGCGCTATAGTTATGATGAAATGGTAAGTGGAAAATTTGTTGTAAAAAAATGAGCTTAATTTTAAACAAAAAAGACAAGCTTTTCCGGCTTGTCTTTTTTATATATTTGCTGATTAAAATTTATTCAGCCAGTATTAGGATTTTATTCTTTAACACTTCAACTACCCCACCTTTAATTTCAAAAAATTCAATCTGATCTTTATCATTTTTGATTTTAACTTTTCCTTTTTTTAGCACAGAAATCAATGGGGCGTGATTGTTCAAAATCTCAAATAAGCCATCAATTCCGGGTAACTGAACCAAAGAGGCAGTTCCTGAAAATATGATCCTATCGGGGGTTATAATTTCAATGATCATAGCGATTAATTCTTACTGTCGGCAATTAATTTTTTACCTTTTTCAATAGCCTCTTCAATGGTTCCCACCATATTAAATGCAGCTTCGGGATATTCATCAACTTCACCGTCCATGATCATATTAAACCCTTTAATGGTATCTTCAATCGAAACAACCACTCCGGGCACTCCGGTAAATTGTTCTGCCACATGGAATGGTTGGGATAAAAATCGCTGAACACGACGTGCACGGTGAACAACCAACTTATCTTCTTCCGAAAGTTCATCCATACCTAAAATGGCAATGATATCCTGTAATTCTTTATAACGTTGCAGGGTTTCAATTACGCGCTGTGCCGTATTGTAATGCTCTTCACCAACTACATCGGGAGATAAAATACGAGAAGTTGAATCCAGTGGATCAACAGCCGGATAAATTCCAAGTTCCGATATTTTACGGCTTAATACAGTAGTTGCATCAAGGTGGGCAAAAGTTGTAGCAGGAGCGGGGTCGGTTAAATCGTCAGCAGGCACGTAAACGGCCTGAACGGAAGTAATAGATCCTCGTTTGGTTGAAGTAATCCTTTCTTGCATGATCCCCATCTCGGTAGCTAAGGTAGGCTGGTAACCTACAGCCGAAGGCATACGGCCGAGTAAAGCCGATACTTCAGATCCTGCCTGGGTAAAACGGAAAATATTATCAATGAAAAATAAAATATCACGACCACCTGATTTTTCATCACCATCGCGATAATATTCAGCAAGGGTTAATCCTGAAAGGGCAACTCTGGCACGGGCTCCCGGAGGTTCGTTCATCTGTCCGAAAACCATCGTTAACAAAGATTTTTTCAGTTCATCTTTATCGACTTTTGAAAGGTCCCATCCGCCTTCTTCCATGCTTTTTTTGAATTCGTCACCGTATTTTACAAGTCCCGATTCGATCATCTCGCGCAACAAGTCATTCCCTTCACGTGTTCGTTCACCCACACCTGCAAACACAGAAAATCCCGAATATTGTTTAGCGATGTTATTAATGAGTTCCTGAATAACAACAGTTTTACCAACACCAGCTCCACCAAACAAACCAATTTTACCACCTTTTGAATAAGGCTCGATCAAATCAATAACTTTGATTCCGGTATATAAAATTTCCTGTTGGGTAGTAAGATTTTCGAATTTTGGAGGATCATTGTGTATGGGGTAGGTACGCTCTTTTGAAACGGCACCAAGTCCATCAATGGGTTCGCCAATCACATTAAAAACCCGTCCATTAATTTTATCACCAATGGGCATTGAAATCGGGATCCCTGTTGCAATGACTTCCATTCCACGACTTAAACCATCAGTTGAATCCATGGCAACGGTTCTAATTGTATTTTCTCCGGTATCTTGTTGGGCTTCTAAAACAATGATATTTCCATCTTTGTTTGTTACTTCAAGCGCATCGTAAATATTGGGCAAAGTATCATCTTGATCGAAGGTAACATCGATAACAGGTCCTATAATCTGAGATATTCTACCTACACTTTTTTTCTCCATTATTCGTATTTAAAAAATTTGGGTCAAAGATAGAAATTTAATTTGTTAAGATTAGATAAACAAGAATTCTTTATGGGTTTATCGCTTGATTTTCTTCTATTTCCCCTTCAATAGGTTTGACTTTCTTTGCAAAAACATTTCGTTGAAACAGAATCAAGCTTAATACTCCAATTGTAATGGCTGAATCGGCAATATTAAATACGGGCCTGAAAAAAATGAAATCTTTTCCTCCTAAATAAGGAACCCAGTCGGGATAAAAGGTATGAATAACAGGGAAGTAAAGCATGTCAACAACTTTTCCGTGTAAAAAACTTGAATAACCTCCTCCTTCGGGCATAAATGCTGCCACGTTATAATAGGTACTCTCCGAAAAAATTACACCATAAAAAACACTGTCGAGGATATTTCCAAGTGCACCTGTTAAAATCAATGAAATACTGGCGATGAGTCCAAAACCGGCTTTTTTATTGATCAGATGTTTTATATACCACCCAAGGGCTCCAACTGCAATAATTCGGAAAACGGTTAGAATGACTTTGCCGGTTTCTCCTGCAAACTCCATCCCAAAAGCCATTCCATTGTTCTCAATAAAATGTATAATAAACCAATTACCCAACACCTTAATTTCTTCACCTATGTGCATATGGGTTTTTATCCAAATTTTAAAAATCTGATCAATGATGATAATCGGTATGATAATGAATAACGCTTTTTTCAAAATATTTCTTAATTAAAAAGAAAAGAAGTAACCAATACAAGCCTGATTACTTCTTTTCCTGTATTCACAAAATTTTAGTTGTTTTGATTGAGTTTTGCATCCATGCTTAAAGTGGCGTGAGGAACACTCCTAAGCCTTTCTTTTGCAATTAATTTTCCGGTAACCCTGCATATTCCATAAGTTTTATTTTCGATACGGATGAGTGCATTTTCAAGATTGTTGATGAATTTTTCCTGACGACCTGCCATTCGGCTGTTTTCTTCTTTTGACAATACATTATGACCTTCTTCCAATACTTTGAATACGGGAGAGGTATCATTGGTGCCATTCTCGTTCTTGTTAGTATAAGCTTCCGTAAGCAACTCGAAATCTTTTCTTGCTTTTACCAGTTTTGCCAAAATCAAATCCTTGAATTCCTCTAATTCCTCATCAGAATATCTGGTTTTCTTTACGTCGTCCTTTGCTGCTTGCTTTTCCATGGTTTCTATTTTTAAAATGAACTGGGCCATCTCTTTTTGTCAGATTATTTTAACAATTTGTAATTGAGCCTGAATATCGTCTGTAAGTTCGATAGTTATTGCTTTTTCGTTGTTAAGCTGATCAACAAAAGTGAGAGATTCTGCCAGCGTTTCAGAACAAATATATGAATTATTATGAATAATTGCTTTATCAATTTCATTGTTTTTTACCAGCTCGATTTTAATGCGATCAGTAACCTCAAACTTCTGATCTTTTCGATAGTTTTGGATGCGATTTATGAACTCTCTGGCAATCCCTTCTTCTTTAAGTTGGGGGGTGATAGAAATATCTAAAGCCACTGTTAAGCTATCTAGATTCGTGACAACCCAACCCGGGATATCTTCTGTTAATATCTCTACATCAGTAAGTTCAAGCTCAATCTGCTGACCATCAATATTAAGTTCGTATTTTTTATCATTCTCAATTCTGGTGATGTCATTTTGTGTCAATTGATTTACTGCATCTGCAATTTGTTTCATCATTTTACCAAATTTCGGGCCCAGGGTTTTAAAATTGGGCTTTATCTTTTTAACGAGTATTCCTGAAACATCAGTGAGATATTCAATTGCTTTTACATTTATTTCCGATAAAATAAGTTGTTCAACGGCTTCAATCTGATTTTTGAAATTATCATTTAGAACCGGAATCATAATTTTATTCAGCGGTTGTCGCACACGGATGTTTGTTTTTTTTCGCAAGGAAAGCGCCATTGAAGATATTTTTTGCGCCAATTGCATGCGTTCTTCCAGATCCTTGTCTATCAGTTGTTCATCAACCAAAATATAATCTGTTATATGAACTGATTTTGTTTTCACTTTTCCTGTAACTTCATTTAAATCGTTGAAAAGCCTGTCCATGTAAAATGGCGCAATAGGAGAAGCAATCTGAGCGATGGTTTCCAAACAGGTATAAAGCGTTTGATAAGCTGAAATTTTATCTTCTGTGTATGTGCCTTTCCAGAATCTTCTTCGGCAAAGTCGCACATACCAGTTACTTAAATGTTCGTCAACAAACTCCTGAATGGCACGACCCGCTTTTGTTGGCTCATAGTCATTATAGGCTTCATCAACATTTTTAACTAAAGTGTTTAGTTCGGAAAGTATCCAACGATCGATTTCCGGTCTTTCATTCACTGGTATTGGGTCTTCTTTAAAAGAAAAACCATCAATATTTGCATAGAGTGCGAAGAAGGAATAGGTATTGTAAAGGGTGCCGAAAAACTTTCGGGTAACTTCACTAATTCCATCCAGATCGAACTTCAAATTATCCCATGGTTGGGCATTTGTAATCATATACCAACGTAAAGCATCAGCACCGTACTTTTCAATAGTTTCAAAAGGTTCGACCGTATTGTTCAAACGCTTCGACATTTTATTGCCGTTTTTGTCAAGAACAAGCCCGTTCGATACACAGGTTTTAAAAGAAACCGAATCGAACAACATCACCGAAATTGCATGGAGGGTAAAAAACCATCCACGGGTTTGATCTACACCTTCCGCAATAAAATCGGCCGGAAAACTTGATTCAAATTCTTCAATATTGTCGAATGGAAAATGAAACTGGGCATAAGGCATTGCTCCAGAATCAAACCAAACATCAATCAAATCGGGTTCACGAAACATTTTTTGTCCGGACTTGGAAACCAGAAAAATTTCATCAACATACGGACGGTGAAAATCAAAAGTTTGATAATTTTCGTCCGAAAGATTATCGGGATCAAAATTAGCCAATGGACTTTCGGTCATGAATCCTGCTTGAATTGATTTTTCAATTTCGGCTTTTAATTCTCTGGCCGAACCAATGCAAATTTGCTCTGAGAGATCTTCTGTGCTCCAGATTGGCAAAGCAACTCCCCAAAATCGTGAGCGCGATAAATTCCAATCAACCAAATTCTCAAGCCAGTTACCAAATCGGCCACTACCTGTTGATTTAGGTTTCCAATTAATGGTATTGTTCAACTCAATCATCCGATCTTTAAAATCAGTGGTTTTTATAAACCATGAATCTAAAGGATAATAAAGGATGGGTTTATCGGTTCTCCAGCAATGAGGATAGGAGTGTTCGTATTTCTCGGTCTTAAAAGCTTTGTTCTCCTGTTTAAGTTTAACGATGATATCGATATCCACATTGTCTTTTTTATCTGGATCGATTTTTGAATCATATTCGTTCTTAACATATCGTCCGGCAAACTCACCCATCTCTTCAGTAAATTTACCTTGTTTGTTAACCAATGTAAGCGACCCAATTCCGTTTTCATGGGCAATCTTAAAGTCATCAGCACCAAAACTGGGTGCAATGTGAACGATTCCGGTTCCGTCTTCAGTGGTAACGAAATTGCCGTTCAAAACTTTGAAAGCATCTCCATCTATGGGCTGGGCGTAGGGTAATAATTGCTCGTAGTTAATGCCTTTAAGTTGTTTTCCGGTAAATTCTTCTCCTAATTCAAAAGGAATATTTTTTTGACCATTTTCATATTCGCTGAGCTTCAGTTCTGCACTTTTCTCAGGAAAAAATTTCCCTACCAGATCTTTTGCAAGGATTACTGTAATTGGCTCGAAGGTATATGGATTATAGGTTTTTACTTTAACGTAATTAATTTTGGGACCAACAGCCAGAGCTGTGTTTGATGGAAGCGTCCATGGAGTAGTTGTCCATGCAATAAAAAATAAATCGCCATGAGTATCATTGAACAAAAAAGCCGATTTTTTATCGTTCTTAACTTTGAACTGGGCTGTTACCGTATTGTCTTTCACCATTCGGTAACAACCGGGCATATTCAATTCGTGTGAACTTAATCCGGTTCCGGCAGCAGGTGAATACGGCTGAATGGAATAGCCTTTATATAGCAATCCCCTTTTGTGGAGTTTACTTAAAAGGTTCCAAACCGATTCAATGTATTTATTGTCGAAAGTAATGTAAGGATTGTCAAGATCGACCCAATATCCCATCCGTTTGGTCAAATCGTCCCACTTATCTTTATATTTCATGACCTCCTTGCGACAGGCTTTATTATAATCTTCAACTGAAATTGATTTACCGATGTCTTCTTTCGTAATTCCGAGGGTTTTTTCAGTGGCAATTTCGATGGGTAAACCATGCGTATCCCAACCGGCTTTACGTTTAACGTAAAATCCTTTTAAGGTTTTATATCGGCAGAAAATATCTTTAATGGCACGTGCCATCACGTGATGAATTCCGGGCAATCCGTTGGCAGAAGGTGGACCTTCATAAAACACGAAAGATTTTTTCCCTTCCCTGTTCTTCAAACTGGCTTCAAAAATGGCCTGATCTTTCCAATACTTTTCAACCTCAGTTCCGACCTGTGATAAGTTAAGTTTTTCGTATTCCCGGTATTTCATATTTAATAATTGATTAAACGATCTTTAATCGAACTTTTGTGAGTTAAAGATTAGTAGTGATTTTATGTAAATTAATAAGTGGGTGCAAAGGTAAAAAAAAATGTAAATAATTTAGCCAAAGGTTTTTAATACTAATGAAATTGATCTTTATACAGATGACACAGGTTGATTAATATCTCAATGTCTTAAAGTGAAGCAACCATACTACTATTAAAATCATCTTAAAGAATAAAATTAAAACCCTAATTGGATTAATATGAAACTAAAATTTAAAAAAATAAATTGGCTGTTAATCGTTTTAATTATTACCCTATCAGCAGGAGGAGGATGTAATAATAAAGAACTAAATATCGAATGTGGAGCCGAAGATCCAATAAAAAACCTTCCATGGTTAGCTGCATTAAAAGACAATCTTAATTCTAACACATCAATTTCAGTTGCTGAGGTTGAATTGTATGTTCAAATGAATGGTCAAAATAATATATATTTCTTTTATATAAGCCAAAGTATTCAGGATGCCTTTGATTTGCCGGCTGGTTTTATTTATAATTGCAAGGGTGAAATCCTTTATTCTTGTGGAGGTAATCAGCCCACCGATTCCTGTCAAGATTTCTTTGCAAGCGCAATCTTTGTTAAATCCTTATGGAAAAAATAATATCAATCAACCCTGCGATGGTTTTAAACCATCGCAGGGTTGGGTTAATTAATATCCTGCTGCCTGCCCGTCTTTACGCGATTCGGAAGCACCGAAATAAACTTTATTTTTTGCATCCCACATAATAGCCTGATAACCTCCGTAACCACCTAAATCCCATTGGATTTTATGGCCCTTCATCAGGAGTTTTTGAAGTTCTTCCCATCGGATTCCGCTTTCGAGCAATAAAACACCTCCATTGGTCATTTTTTCGCCTGTTGGTTCCGATGAGCCTTCATGTTGTATACGTGGGGCATCACCCGCTTCCTGTAGATTCATGCCAAAATCAATCAGGTTTACCACGATTTGGGCATGGCCCTGAGGTTGCATGGCACCACCCATCAAACCGAAACTAATCCATGGTTTTCCATCTTTGGTTATAAAAGCGGGAATGATGGTATGAAAAGGTCGTTTACCGGGTTCGTAAACATTGGCATGGCCTTCTTCCAGTGAGAACATTTCACCCCGGTCCTGCAAAATAAAACCTAAACCCGGAGGGCAAATACCTGAGCCCATTCCGCGATAATTACTTTGGATTAATGATACCATATTGCCAAATTCGTCGGCAACGGTCATGTAAATCGTGTTTCCTATCTCTAGCTCTCCTGCATTATATGCTTTGGCAGCGATATTAGCGTTGAAGAGTTTGAGCCTTTCTTTTGCATATTCTTTCGTCAGCAATTTTTCAATTGGTATCTTGTTAAAATCGGGATCGGCATAAAATTTGGCACGATCTTCAAAAGCAAGTTTTTTAATTTCAGTAAAGAGATGGATGTATTCGGCAGTACCGAAACCCATGGCAGCAATGTCATACTGTTCAAGCATATTCAGCATTTGAAGAGCTGCAGTACCTTGTCCGTTAGGAGGCAGTTCCCAAACATCATAACCACGATAATTAACCGAGAGGGGTTCAACCCATTCAGAATAATGTGAGGCCATGTCTTCATAAGATAAAAAGCCCCCTTGTTCTTTCATAAATTTGTCAATGGTACGGGCAATGCTTCCTTTATAAAATTCGTCCCTGCCTTTATTGGCAATCAATTCGAGGGTATTTGCCAATGCCGGATTTTTGAAAATTTCTCCTTTTTTAGGTGCCGCTCCATTCGGCATATAAACATCGGCAACGTTTGGAAATTTTTTTAAATTCCGTGTTCCGGTTTCCATGTAATAAGCAATAAGTTCGGTAACAGGGAACCCTTTTTTAGCATATGTAATTGCAGGTTGTAATATTTCTTTCATGGGCATGGTCCCAAATTTTTTGTTCATTTCAAACCATCCATCAACTGCCCCGGGAACAGAAACCGGTAAAACTCCGTGAGGGGGAATTGATTTGTAAGCATTCTTTTTAAAATACTCCAAAGTAAGCGATTTTGGGGATCTTCCACTTCCATTTAAACCATAGAGTTTTTGATCTTTAGCCGACCAAATAATGGCAAAAATATCGCCACCAACCCCATTTCCTGTAGGTTCAACCAAGCCTAAAACTGCATTTGCAGCAATAGCAGCATCTATGGCATTGCCGCCTTTTTTTAAGATATCGAGGGCAACTTGTGTGGCAAGCGGTTGACTTGTTGCTGCCATTCCATGCTGAGCTATAATTTCGGAACGGGTTGCAAAATCACGGCCAGTGATCCGATCCTGCGATAATACCGGAACTGCCAATAGTACTATAAAAGAGATGACCAGTAAGTTTTTCATTTTTAAGTTTTATTTATTGTTGAATAGGTTGATAACAGATCTGCTCATGGCTGCAACACCAGTCCTGAAAGTTGGTTCAAAGTCAGGTTTGTAAGCCGAATTATGAAGCCCCGGAAGTGATTTGCCATTATTTTGAGAATCATTATATTGTTGGCGGTTAACACTTCCCAGCCAAAATAGGGCAATGGGTATTTTTTCTTCAGTCCGTCCATATTTACCAAAATCTTCACCAACGGTGGCAGGATTAACTTGATAAACATTTTCTTCACCAAGAATTTCCTGCATGGATTTAACAGTA